>JBJEXA010000001.1:0-5153 GCA_051885335.1 Oxalobacter sp.
CGGGATTTCTTCCCCTGTCCGAGGATTCCTGCCTGGGCGCTGCGGCTTGTCACGCAGTTGGAAATTGCCAAACCCAGACAGTTTGACGGTTTCACCACGTTCAAGCGCACGGCTGATTTCCTCAAAGAAAGTTTCAACCATTTCCTTGGCTTCACGCTTGTTTAATCCAACCTGTTCATATAGGAGTTCTGTCAGCTCAGCCTTGGTCAGGGTTGAGGTATCCCGACCGGCATCATCTTGCATACCAGATACCATATCTGCTGTCATCAGTGTTTTTTCCATTCTATCTATTGCCTTTTCTTTTTTTCAGGCATCAGGCACGCAGTTTCGCACCAAGGTGCTTTCCAACAGCCGCAACAAATGCGTTAATGGCAACATCAACAGTCTCATCCTGCAATGTGCCGTTGCTGTCTTGCAGAGTGAAACGGAATGCCAGGCTCTTTTCGTCGGCTTCAAGCCCTTTACCCCGATAATCATCAAACAAAACAACGCTTTGCATAATCCTACAATGAGGATTATTATCTTTTTCCTTGTTGAAGATGTCAATAATATCCTGAACAGGTGTCTCTGCCTTCACCAGCAGTGCAATGTCACGGGTCACCGGCTGGAATCGTGAAATCCCTTGGTACTGTGGCACATCAATTGTCTGAAGGGCTTTGAGATCGACTTCAAACAGAACTGGCGCATGGGGCAGCCCATGTTTCTGCTGAAGGGAAGGATGCAATTCACCAATGACACCGATTTCCCTGCCATCCAAAACAATCTTTGCACAACGGCCTGGATGCAATGCAGGGTGCGCTGCCTTGATGAACCGCAATTGCAGGGGTGCGGCCAATGCCTCCAGGTCTGCCTTGACATCAAAGAAGTCAACCTGACGGGCTTCCAGTCCCCACTGTTCTTCTTCTGCATAACCATATGCCGCAGCAGCCAGGCGTTTAGGTTGCGCATATCCCTTGACTGTAAGCGGCCCCTCCTCAACACGGGCATCTTTCAGGAAGACCGCACCGATTTCAAAAAGACGGATGCGTGAGACCTTGCGGTTGAGATTGAACTGGATATTGGCAACCAGGTTGCCAATCATCGTTGTCCGCATGACGCTCATCTGGCTGGCAATTGGATTCAGCAGGCGGATCGGGGTGTCATTGCCAGCAAAGTCTTTTTCCCAAGATTCATCGACAAAGCTGTAATTGACGACTTCCTGATATTCCAGGTCTGCCATCTGCTGGCGGATGGAAAATACGGAACGGCTGTTTTCCGGACGGATACGCATGACATTACGCGCCATCGGTGGCAATGCCGGAATGTTCTCAAAGCCATAGACCCGGGCAATTTCTTCAATCAGATCAACTTCAATTTCGATATCGAAACGGTAAGACGGTGGATTGACGGTGAAGGTATCTCCATCCTGCGTGAAATCCAGTTTCAGCCGGGTGAAGATATCGGCAATCTGTTCTGATGCCAATGGAATACCAATGACCTTCTCAGCACGGGCACGGCGCAGGACAACGGGCTTACGTTCCGGCAATGCTGCAATCTGGTCATTGACAGGCCCCACCTTTGTCTGTCCTTCAATCCCGCAAATGCTGAGAACGAGTTCAGTCATCCGTTCGATGGCATTGACGGTATTGGCATAATCTACACCCCGTTCAAAACGGTGGGCGGCTTCTGTGGTGAAATTGTAACGGCGTGTCCGCCCCCGAATTGCATCCGGCCACCAGAACGCTGATTCCAGCAGGACATTGGTGGTTTCCAAGGAGATGGCTGTCCGGCTGCCTCCCATGATGCCCCCAATGGATTCAAGGCCATTATCATCAGCAATCACGCCGACCCAGTCATCGACTTCGACAGTCTGGTCATTCAGCAGGGCGACTTTCTCTCCCTTGATACCCCATCGGATATCCAAGGCACCGCTGATTTTATCCAAGTCATAGAAGTGGTTTGGTTGACCGTATTCAAGCATGACATAGTTGGAGATATCCACCAGTGCGGATATCGAGCGCTGACCGCTTCTTTCCAGACGCTGTTTCATCCACTCTGGCGTCGGGGCCTTGGCATTGATGTTGCGGATGATGCGGTTGGTAAAGCGTCCGCAAAGATCCTTAGCTGAGATATTGACCTGCTGACAGTCGTCACAGGTGACTTCTGCTGGTTCTGTCACAGGGAAATTCATTGATTTACCGGTCAGTGCGGAAACTTCGCGGGCGACCCCCAGCAATGACAGGCAATCCGCTTTGTTTGGTGTCAGCTTGATATCAAAGATGTTGTCTTCAAGTTCAAGGTAATCCCGCAGGTCTGTTCCAACCGGTGCATCTTCTGGCAGGTCCATGATGCCGCTATGGTCGTCAGATAGCTGGAGCTCACGCAAAGAACAGAGCATACCGGCAGAAGCAACTCCCCGCAGTTTGCTCTTCTTGATGGTGAATGCCTTGCCGTCTTCCCCAGGAGGCAGCGATGCGCCAACCAGCGCACAGCCTGTGATCATACCCGGACGGACATTCGGTGCACCACAGACAATCTCAAGAAATTCACCGGTACCGGCATCCACCTTGCAGACATGCAGCCTGTCCGCATTCGGGTGGTCTGCGACCTCAAGGACCTTTGCGACAACGATTTTTGAAAAAGGTTTTGCGGCAGGGATGACTTCTTCAACCTCCATGCCGGACATGGTCATCAGATGGGCAAGCTCATCGGTTGTCAAGTCAGGATTGACGATAGTCCTAAGCCAGTTTTCAGAAAATTGCATAATCTGCTTTCAAATCCAAAATACGTTATTACAATCTGTTGAGGCAGCCATTCAGTTGAACTGCCTGAGGAAACGGAGATCTCCTTCATAGAACAGTCTCAGATCATTGATGCCATAGCGGAGCATGGTCAACCGTTCAAGACCGGAACCAAAAGCAAAACCGATATATTTCTCAGCATCAATGCCCATGTTTTTCAAGACATTGGGATGAACTTGTCCACAGCCGGATACTTCAAGCCATCGGCCTTTCAGTGGTCCTGTGCCAAATGCAATATCGATTTCAGCAGAAGGTTCCGTGAAAGGAAAATAGGATGGACGGAAACGTATCTGAACGTTATCGGTCTCAAAGAAGACCTGGATGAAATTCAGGTAAACGCCTTTCAGGTCTGCGAAACTGATGTCTGTGTCAATCCACAGTCCTTCAACCTGGTGGAACATCGGGGAATGGGTCGCATCACTGTCAACACGGTAGGTGCGGCCAGGCGCAATGACTTTGACAGGCAGTTCATGTGAGCGTGCATAACGAACCTGCATCGGACTGGTATGGGTACGGAGCAGCAATGGCTTGCCCTGGGCATCATTGCCATCAATATAGAATGTATCCTGCATGGAACGTGCTGGATGGTTTTCTGGACTGTTGAGCGCGGTGAAATTTGTCCAATCGTTTTCAATTTCCGGACCATCGGCCACATCGAAACCGATGGAACCGAAAATCCTTTCAATACGTTCCCATGTCCGCATAACGGGATGGATGCCGCCTTTACCCCTGCCACGCCCCGGTAGTGTTACGTCGATTGCCTCGGCGTTGAGCCTTTCCTGCAGTTTCGCATTGGCGATTTCCTGGCGGCGCGCATTGAGGGCATTCTCAATCTGCCCTTTTGCGGCATTGATGACAGCACCACGCGTCTTGCGTTCTTCCGGTGGCATCTTGCCAAGCTGTTTCATCTGGGCGGTGACCAGTCCTGTCTTGCCGAGGTATTTTGCCTTGGCATTCTCCAGGGATACCGCATCGGGTGATGCCTGGAAATCTTGCCGGGCGGAATCAATCAACTGTTCTAACGAATCCATGCCGTTTTTCCTGTCTGACAACGGATAAATAAAAAAGCGGGGCAAGCAATTCCTTGCCCCGCTCCGATCTGTGCATACTGCAGATGTGATCAGGCTGCGATGGCTGCCTTGACCTGATTGACGATTGCAGCGAAAGCAGGTTTGTCAAAAACCGCCATATCTGCCAGAACCTTGCGGTCCAGATCAATAGCGGCTTTCTTCAGACCATTCACAAAGACGCTGTAGGTAATACCCAATTCACGGGTAGCAGCGTTGATACGGGCAATCCACAATGCGCGGAATACCCGTTTTTTGGCTCTACGGTCACGATAGGCATACTGACCTGCCTTCATGACAGCCTGTTTAGCAACACGATAGACCGAACTACGGCGACCACGGTAGCCTTTTGCTGCATTCAGTACTTTTTTATGACGGGCCCGTGCAGTGACCCCACGTTTTACTCGGGACATGTTCTTTCCTTGTTGTTCGCGTTAATGGATCATGCGCTAGGCATCATGCGCAGGACAGAAGCAACATCACTCGCATGGATGTTTGTCGTGCCCCGCAACTGACGTTTAGCTTTGGTGGTTTTCTTGGTCAGGATATGGCGTTTGAAAGCCTGGGCACTTTTGATGGTGCCACCTGGACGGACGCGGAAACGTTTTTTCGCGCTGCTCTTTGTTTTCATTTTTGGCATAATTTTTCCTGTCTTTTCAGACAGCTCCTTTAACATGATTACAGGTGGTCACCCTTGTGACGCTTTGATGCCTGTTCTCACTTGTTTTACAGTGTCGCCACTGCACTCGTTCCCAACACATCAGCATTGGGAACAGATTCTTTATTTTTTCTTTTTCGGTGCCATGACCATGACCATCTGGCGGCCTTCCATTTTCGGGAACTGCTCAACCTGCCCATAGGGTTCAAGATCCTGTTTCAACCGTTCCAGCATCCGATGTCCAATATCCTGGTGTGCCATCTCGCGCCCACGGAAACGCAAAGTGACCTTGCATTTATCGCCATCTTCCAAGAATTTGATGACATTACGGAGCTTGATGTTGTAATCGCCCTCATCGGTCCCCGGACGGAACTTAATCTCCTTGACAGAAATCACTTTCTGCTTCAGCTTGGCTTCATGGGCTTTTTTCTGCTGGGCATACCGGAACTTGCCGTAATCCATAAGACGACAGACAGGCGGGCGTGCAGTCGGAGACATCTCAACGATATCGACATCCGCCTCTTCAGCCAGCTTGAATGCTTCCCGCAGGGTCACGACACCAATCTGCTCATTGTCAACACCGATAAGACGGACTTCCTGAGCCGTAATTTCGCCGTTGATGCGGTAATTTTTTTCGGTAGCTATCTT
>JBJEXA010000002.1:0-20453 GCA_051885335.1 Oxalobacter sp.
AAGACGTTATTGATTACTCACAGTTTTGATGCGTTTGGACAACTTTCCTGTAATCCATCAATTGGCGGTATTGGTAAGAGCCATCTTGTAAAAGAAATTGATGCCTTGGGAGGTATCATGGCATTGGCTGCTGATAAGGCAGGCATCCAGTTCCGCATACTGAATTCTTCGAAGGGCCCTGCTGTGCGGTCAACACGCGTACAGGTTGATCGTTCGCTTTATCGACAGGTTATCCGTTACGCATTGGAGAATCAAGAAAATCTTTCTTTGTTCCAAGATCAGGTTGATGAACTGCTTGTTGAACAGGATGAGGTGAAGGGAGTCATTACTCAAGGTGGAGTGGAATTTCGTGCTTTTACAGTCATTTTGACGGCAGGAACTTTTTTGGATGGAAAATTGTTTGTTGGGATGAATGTCTATCCTGGTGGTCGTTCTGGAGATATGCCTGCCGTTGCTTTATCATCTTTTCTCAAAGAACTGGATTTTCCACAAGGAAGATTGAAGACAGGGACACCGCCACGTCTTGATGGAAAATCCATTAATTTTTCAGTGATGAAAAAGCAGTTGGGAGATACTGATCCAATTCCTGTTTTTTCTTTTATGGGAAATGAATCCATGCATCCTGAACAGGTGCCTTGTTGGATTACCTATACTAATCAGCAGACGCATGACATCATCCGTTCTGGTCTTGATCGAAGCCCGTTGTTTACAGGCGTCATTGAAGGGATTGGTCCTCGATACTGTCCATCCATTGAAGATAAAATCCATCGATTTTCAGGAAGGGATTCCCATCATATTTTCTTGGAACCTGAGGGATTGAAAACACATGAATATTATCCGAATGGTGTATCAACCAGTCTGCCATTTGATATACAGATTGGATTTATAAGAACAATTCCTGGTCTGGAAAATGTACATATTTTGCGTCCTGGGTATGCAATTGAATATGATTATTACGATCCACGCCTGTTGAAATCTTCGCTGGAAACTCGTCAAATCAAGGGATTATTCTTTGCTGGACAAATTAATGGAACGACTGGCTATGAGGAAGCGGCAGCCCAAGGATTGTTGGCAGGGATTAATGCTGTGCGCTATGTCAAGGGTGAAGCAGCATGGATACCGAAGCGTAATGAGGCATATCTTGGCGTTATGGTTGATGATTTGATTACGCAAGGTGTCAACGAACCTTACCGTATGTTCACCAGTAGGGCAGAGTACCGTTTAAGTCTTAGAGAAGATAATGCAGATTTGCGTCTGACGGAAACAGGTTACCGTTTGGGGTGCGTGACAGATACACAGTGGGAAGCTTTTGAACAGAAACGGAAACAGACAGCAAAGGAAATCCAGCGTATGAAGACAACATGGATTCAACCGGGAATGTTATCTGTGGAAGAATCCAATCGTGTATTGGGCAAGACCATTGAACATGAATATTCTTTGGCTGATCTTCTGAAGCGTCCAAATGTCAATTACCGTAGTTTAGAAACTTTGACAGGAATTAATGGACAACAATGGCAATCTGAAGAATTGTTGTCCAATGATGTCAGGAACCAGGTTGAAATCCAGATTAAATATGCTGGTTATGTTGACCGTCAATCTCGTGAAATTGAAAGACAGGCTGGGTTTGAGAATCTTAAACTGCCTCAAGATATGGATTATGGCAATATCAAAGCACTGTCCATTGAAGTACGCCAGAAACTGAACAGGCAACAACCTGAAACATTAGGCCAAGCTTCTCGTATATCAGGCATAACACCAGCAGCGATTTCAATTCTATTGATACATCTTAAGAAAAATGGCTTGGTTTCTTTAGTTGATGATATGCTCGAGAAAAAATCTATAGATGGATAAGAATGCATTGAAGATTCAATTAGAATCTGAAATAAAATCTCTAAATATTGTTTTGGATAAACCAAAAATAAACCAATTAGTTGAATATATTTCTCTATTGGAAAAATGGAATAAAGTCTATAACTTGACAGCTATCCGCAACGTCAATCAGATGGTGACACATCATCTATTGGATTCATTGTCTATTGTTCCATGGATATCTGGTTGTTCCCATATCCTTGATGTTGGCTCAGGTGCTGGACTTCCAGGTTTGGTTATTGCGGTTTCCTGTCCAGGTATGATTGTTGAAATGGTGGATACCGTCAGTAAAAAAACGGCTTTTATCCGTCAGGCGGCTATTGAACTTGGATTGAATAATGTAAAAGTCCATACTGGAAGGGTGGAATCGTTATCCATGACCGGTACATTTGATGGAATTGTTTCCAGAGCCTTTTCCAGTCTTTCAGATTTTGTTGCATTGTCATCATACTTATTGACTGAAAAGGGACATCTTTACGCCATGAAAGGATTGATTCCTGAAGATGAAATCAGTAACCTTGATAAGCAATGGACAATTGCTAAGATTGTACCGCTTGTTGTACCCGGTTTGGACGCACAACGTCATTTAGTCATTATTGAGAGAAACAGTCCTGCTTCCACGATGGAAACCAATCAGTTAAAACAGTAAAGGGATTTTATGGCTGCCGTATTCTGTATTGCCAATCAAAAAGGAGGTGTCGGTAAAACTACTACAGCACTCAATATTGCGTCCAGTCTATCTCATCTCAAAAAAAAGGTCCTGTTGATTGATTTGGATCCGCAAGGCAATGCCACTATGGGTTGTGGTGTGCAAAAATCGGAGTTGGAAACATCGGTTTATGAAGTGCTGTTGGGACTTGATGACATCAAACATGTTCGACAACGTCCATCTGCCGTTCAATTTGATATTCTGCCAGCCAATAGGGATCTTGCAGCAGCAGAAGTGGAAATGGTTAATCTTGAACGTCGAGAAAGGCGGTTGCGTGAGGCATTGGATGCTGTGCAGGATGAATATGATTTCATCCTAATTGATTGTCCACCAGCGTTGTCTTTACTGACATTAAATGCATTCTGTTCTGCCGATGGTGTGATTATTCCGATGCAATGTGAATACTTTGCATTGGAGGGATTATCAGATTTGCTTAATATCGTCCGTCATATCTATTCCAACATGAATCCTCAGCTGAATACGATTGGTTTGCTATTGTTACGAGTTATGTTTGATAAACGTGTTACTCTTTCCATTCATGTTTCCGAACAATTGGAAAAACATTTTGGCAGCAGGGTGTTCAAAACGGTGATTCCACGGAATGTCCGTATGGCTGAAGCACCTTCTTATGGTTTGCCAGGTGTCGATTTTGATCCGTATTCAAAGGGTGCAAAGGCTTATATGGCATGTACTAAGGAATTGTTGGCATGGCTGGATGCACATTGATTTAAATAAAGAGAATCCTGTAATGAGTGAACCAACTACTAAAAAGAAAAAAGGGCTAGGAAGAGGATTGGAAGTATTGTTGGGTGCGGCACCTGACCTTTCTTCAGAATCTCCATTGGTTTCACCGCTTTCAATGGCGCGTTTGCAGTCAGGAAAATATCAGCCTCGAACCCGTATGGATGAAGGCGCCCTGAATGATTTGGCTACTTCTATCCGGGAACAAGGGGTTATGCAGCCGATTCTTGTCCGTCCGGTTGCTGATGGAAATGGTAAGCGTTATGAAATCATTGCTGGTGAGCGGCGGTTCAGAGCTGCTCAGATTGCTGGTCTGAAAGAGATTCCTGCAATAGTCAAGGATGTCGATGACAGAACGGCCGCTGCCATGGCATTGATTGAAAATATGCAGCGTGAGGATTTGAATCCTCTTGAAGAAGCCATGGGTATTCAGCGGTTGATTAATGACTTTAATTTTACGCATGAGCAGGCGGCCCAATCTATCGGACGTTCTAGAAGTGCTGTCACCAATCTATTACGCCTGTTGAATCTGACTGAACCAGTCCAGACCATGCTGACAGCAGGTGATATTGATATGGGGCATGCCCGTGCTTTGCTAACTGTTGAGGGAGCAACCCAGATTGCCTTGGCAACCCAGATTGTTGCCAAGCATCTTTCTGTCCGTGAAGCGGAGAAACTAGTCGCACAGGAACTCAATTCTCAAAAGAATCCTCCTAAGTCAGCGAAAGTAAAATCTCAGGATCTAGTGAATCTTGAAACAGAACTGTCAGATCTGCTGACCACAAAAGTCAGTTTCAAAATGAGTGCAAAAGGCAAAGGCAAACTGATTATTGATTTTGCCAATCTGGACATTTTAGATGGCCTACTTACCAAGATCAGGAAAGTTTCCTGAATAGTTATCAACAGAAATATCCACAGAGAAATGCCCGGAAATTTCCAGGCATTTTTTGTCCTTATGATGATGTTTCACGTGAAACATTCCATGCTGTAAAGTCTGAAACCAATTTAATGGGAATGTCAATCAGGTATTCAGTCCTATCAGGATGTAGCGTAATATGTCATCCATCAACTATTTTTGAGAAACCATCATGATTCCAGAAACCATTCCAGAACGTATCCAGCATCTGCGCCAGGCAATGAAAAAATCATCCATTGATGTATTGATTTTGCCAAGTACTGATCCTCATCTATCGGAATATCTACCGGATTATTGGAAAAGCCGGGAATGGTTCTCGGGTTTTACAGGCTCAGCAGGTACATTGGTCATCGGCATGGAAAAGGTTTCTTTATGGGTTGATAGCCGTTACTGGGAACAAGCGGAACAACAGCTGGAAAACAGTGGCATTGAAATATGTCACCTGATGGGAGCCAATAGCAGGAACCATATTGATTGGATACTTTCTTATTTTCCTGCGGGGACTGTCGTTGGTATTGATGGCAGGCTGTTATCCTTGAAACATGGCAGGGAACTTAGAACGAAACTGGAAAAATATACAATGACACTGCGCATTGATGTCGATCCAATCAGTGAAGTCTGGACGGAACGGCCTGAATTACCGGATGGCATCGTCTTTGAACACAGTTTAAATTATGCCGCTTTTTCACGACAGGAAAAAATCGCGAAGATTCGTGAAAAACTGAAAGAAAAGGGTGCAGATTGGACATTCATCAGCAGCTTGGATGACATTGCTTGGACATTGAATCTGAGAGGCGATGACGTTGATTACAATCCTATATTCATGAGTTATCTCCTAATTGGGCCAGATACAGTACAACTTTTTGTTTCTAAACAGAAAATTCCTTATACCATTCAGCAGACTCTAAAGAAAGAAGGTATTATACTGCTTCCCTACGAACAGGTGCAGATATTCCTATCGCAGCTTCCTGAAAATATTTCACTGCTGCTTGATCCTCAGAGGACATCATTGGCAATGGTTTCATCATTGCCAGAGAATATCCAGTTGATTGAAGCGGTCAACCCGACATTATTGTTGAAATCTAGGAAAGCACCGAAGGAGCTGGACCATATCCGTGATGTGATGATTGATGATGGTGCCGCATTTTGTGAGTTCCAAGCTTGGTTTGATGAAGTCCAGCAACGGGGTGTTGTCATCTCAGAGGTGACTGTTGCTGAGAAAATTGAAGTCTGCCGTTCGAGGCGCAGTGATTACATTTCACCCAGCTTCGGTACAATTGCTGGATTCAATGAAAACGGTGCATTGCCACATTACCAAGCAACAAAAGAAGCTTTCTCTATTATCAAGAACAATGGTCTGTTGTTGATTGACACTGGTGGACAATACCTGAGGGGAACGACCGATATGACTCGGGTCATTCCCGTCGGTATACCTTCCCAGTCTCAGAAACGGGATTTCACATTGGTGCTCAAAAGTGTAATTGCCTTATCCACAGCCCATTTCCCCCGGTCAATCCCTTCGGTAATGATTGATGCCATTGCCAGGAAGCCTTTATGGGAACAGGGCATTGATTTCGGACATGGTACCGGACATGGAGTCGGTTATTTCCTGAATGTCCATGAAGGACCACAGGGAATTTCCTATCATGGCAATCCAACGACACAAACGGCTATGGAAGAAGGCATGGTGACTTCCATTGAACCAGGGATTTACCGTCCAGGAAAATGGGGAATCCGCATTGAGAACCTGTCAGCAACGATATCTGCCGGCAAGACAGTGTTCGGGGACTTTCTGAAGTTTGAGACATTGACTCAGTGTCCGATTGATACCCGCTGTGTTGATGTTTCCATGTTGACAGAAGTGGAAAAGGATTGGCTGAACCATTACCATGAAGGTGTACGTGAAAAATTGCTACCCCGGATTGCCATTAAGGCAAGAAATTGGTTAATAGCGCGTACACAGGCTATTTGACTATCTGTAAAAGATTGTCCCGAAAAGCCCTGAAACGGCTTCTAAGCTGTTTAATGATTTCTGGAAGTACCTTCTTTTCCAAGTGAAAACGCCTGAGGCGTGTATTGATGCTAGACAGCCTGATAAGAGGGTACAGGCTGTCTCAGGTCAGATGTCAATATTTCCTGCCAGCAGAGCATTGCTTTCAATGAATTTCCGACGAGGATCGACTTCTTCTCCCATCAGGGTAGTGAATATCTGGTCAGCAGCAATGGCATCTTCAATGCGGACGCGTAACATACGACGTGAGGAGGGGTCCATCGTGGTTTCCCATAGCTGTTCCGGATTCATTTCACCCAACCCTTTATAGCGTTGTTTGGAAACTCCTTTCTCAGCTTCCTCGCGGAGCCATTGCATGGCTTGATGAAAACTCTGTACAGTTGCTTGCCGCATTTTGTCTCCTTCACCACGGCGTATGGTAGCACCGTTGCCAACAATTTTCAGAAAATCCGAGGCAGATTTTTCTAAAAGCCGATAATCATTACCTTCCGTGAAGTCACGGTCGATTGTGGTGACATGGACATTACCGTAAGTCGTTCGCTTAACTGCCAAGGCAGCATTGCCGTTTTCATCTGTCTGGACTTCAACAGTTACATCAGGATCCTGCAAAGCTTGTCCCAATGCTGCTGCAGAATTCTGCGCCGCTTCAGGAGAATCCAGACGAAGACGGACACCATTCATGATGGCAACCAGGACATCCTGACCAATCAAACGGGTCAGCCTGTCGATAATGTTATAAACAATAGTATGGCGGTCAGCCATTTCTTTCAGGGCTACACCACTGATGGCTTCACCGCCTTCCCGTGGTAACAACGAGGCGTTCTGCAAGGCAATCTCCATCATATGGTTTGCTTCTTCCAAGTCATCTTTCAGATAGCGTTCGTCACGGCCGTTCTTAATTTTGTAAAGCGGTGGCTGGGCGATATAGACGTAGCCTCGTTCAATCAGCTGAGGCATCTGACGATAGAACAATGTCAGTAGCAGGGTACGAATATGTGCACCATCCACATCCGCATCTGTCATGATGATGATACGGTGGTAACGCAGCTTGTCAATGTTGAATTCATCTGGGCCGATGCTGGTACCCAATGTCGCAATCAAGGTTGTGATCTGTTCAGAAGACAGCATCTTTTCAAAGCGGGCCTTCTCAACATTCAGGACTTTGCCACGTAATGGCAGGATAGCTTGGAATTTCCGGTCACGTCCCTGTTTCGCAGAACCACCAGCAGAATCCCCTTCCACAAGATACAGTTCACAGAGGGCAGGGTCTTTTTCTTGGCAGTCTGCCAGCTTTGCAGAAAGACCAAGCCCATCCAGTACGCCTTTGCGCCGTGTCAATTCACGGGCTTTGCGGGCTGCTTCCCGAGCACGGGCTGCTTCCACAATCTTGGTACAGATGATTTTTGCATCATTAGGCTTTTCCTGCAGGAAATCCGTTAGGGTCTTGGTGATGATTTCTTCAACAGGCCCACGGACTTCAGAGGAGACCAGCTTGTCCTTGGTTTGGGAACTGAATTTCGGTTCCGGAACCTTGACCGATAGCACACAGGTCAATCCTTCTCGCATATCATCACCCGTGATATCGACTTTTGCTTTTTTCGCTAGTTCATTGTCGGTGATATAACGGTTAATGACACGGGTCATTGCAGACCGTAGACCGGTCAGGTGGGTGCCACCATCCCGTTGAGGGATATTATTGGTAAAACAGAGCACCTGTTCATTGTATGAATCGTTCCATTGCATCGAGATATCGACAGAAACTGGCGTTCCCTGTTCGCTGATGCGTTCTCCAGTCGCTTGGAAAATCGTCTGATGCATAGCGGTTTTCCCACGGTTGATGTATTCTACAAAGCCACGGGTACCTCCTTCATAAGCGAAAACCTCTTCTTTACCTGTTCGTTGGTCAAGCAGACGGATATGGACACCATTGTTCAGGAATGACAGTTCACGGATACGGCGTGCTAGGATGTCGTACTGTAGTTCAATGGTGCTGAAAATGGAAGCATCCGGCCAGAAACGGACACGGGTACCTTGACGGTCAGAAGTACCGGTTTCTTTAATGGGAGCACATTCCACCCCATTAATGACCTCCGTTGTTGTGCGAATTGGTAGTCCACGTTCAAATTCCATGTAGTGTTCCTTGCCGTCCCGCCAGATGGTCAGTTTCAGCAGGGTGGATAGGGCGTTGACGCAGGAAACTCCCACACCGTGCAGACCGCCTGAGACTTTGTAGGCATTTTGATCGAATTTACCACCCGCATGCAGTTCAGTCATGACAATCTCTGCTGCACTACGTTTCGGCTCGTGCTTATCATCGAATTTGATGCCAGTCGGGATGCCCCGTCCGTTATCCGTAACAGAAACAGAGTTGTCGCTGTGTAGGGTGACTTGGATTTCAGAGCAGTAACCTGCCAGTGCCTCATCAATGGAATTGTCGAGTACTTCAAAGACAAGATGGTGCAACCCTGTGCCATCGGATGTATCGCCGATATACATTCCTGGGCGTTTCCTGACGGCTTCAAGACCCTCAAGAATCTTAATTTCACCTTCACCGTAATCTTTAGGGTCTGTTTCTGTCTGTTGCATGAAAAAGCTTTCCTTAAAAATAATGGAATACATTCCATTCGACGGAGTGTATTCCTGAGAGGGGAGGGAATGTCCTTCCCTGCATTATCAGATGCGCATTGGCATGACAACGTATTTGAAGCTGCTGTTTTCTGGAATGGTCATCAAGACAGATGAATTTCCATCCATCAGTTCAATCTGCATATTGTCGTTTTTCAGGTTGGTCAGCACGTCAAGCAGGTATGTGACGTTGAAACCGATTTCAAAACCATCGCCATTGAAGTCGATTTCGAGCTCTTCTAAGGCTTCTTCCTGATCAGCATTGGTGGAATTGATTTTCAGACTGTCTGGCGCCAGGATGCAACGGATACCTTTATATTTATCTGTGGTCATAATGGCGGCACGTTGCAGGGAGCGCAGCAGAGATTCACGGGAAATCACAAACTGATTTGTATAATTCTTCGGAATGACACGGGTATAGTCCGGGAATTTACCTTCAACCAGTTTGGAAACGAATTCGACAGATCCGAAAACGAAACGTATCTGAGTCTGGGCAAAATCAATTCGGACGGTTTCATCACTGTCCCCCAGCAAGCGCAACAGTTCCAAGACTGTCTTGCGAGGAATAATCAGGTCGCGTTTCGCATATTCTTGTTCGGTATCCAAGGTACAGAAAGCCAGACGGTGACCATCTGTTGCAACCGCATTGATCTGTTTGCCATCAAGTTGCAGTAGCAGGCCATTGAGATAATAGCGGATATCCTGCTGTGCCATTGCAAACGAAACCATACCAAGCAGGTTTTTCAGATCTTTCTGAGGCAGGGTAACTGAAGCGTCAAATTCGGCAGGTTGGCTGAGAATGGGGAAATCCTCTGCAGGCAGTGTTTGAATGGAAAAACGAGAGCGTCCAGCAGAGACAACCAATTTCTTGTCGTTCAGGGAAAACGTTACATCAGCATCGTCCGGCAGGGTACGCAGGATGTCCTGTAGCTTCCGGGCTGCAACGGTGGTTGTGGCATCTTCATTCTCAGTACCGATCTGTGCATGGGTGATGATCTGGATCTCCGTATCCGTAGAAAGGAAAGAAATATCATTGCCCTGTTTACGGATCAGGATGTTGGCAAGAATCGGCAACGTCTGACGGCGTTCCACGATGCCGCTGACAGTCTGCAGGGGACGGAGGATTTCATCACGGCCGGTTTTAACCAATTGCATAATTTTTCCTTGGAATGTCAATTGTTGTTTTCAGTTAATCAAAATCTGACCTGTCATCATGAGGTTCAGCGTTTTACAGTCTGTTCAAGGACATGCAGCTCATGATTGAGTTCAGCGTTCTTCTGCCTTTCCTGGGCGATTTTCCTGACGGCATGCAGCACAGTGGTATGGTCGCGTCCACCGAACTGCTCACCGATTTCAGGCAAACTTTTTTGGGTCAGTTCCTTAGCAAGGTACATCGCAATCTGGCGCGGTCTGGCAATATTGGCAGGTCGGCGCTTTGAATACATATCCGCTACCTTGATACGGTAATAATCGGCAACAGCTTTTTGGATGGATTCCACAGAAACTAGGTTGGAAGGTCCGGTGCTTTTAAGGACTTCTTTCGCTAGGTCAATCGTAATTTCTTGGTTCATAAACTTGGAATGCGCGACAACTGTACTCAATGCCCCTTCCAGTTCACGGACGTTGGATTGTCGGAGATTAGCTATGAAGAAAGCTACATCATCATTCAGGCTGACGCCAATCTGAGTCGCTTTTTTAAATAGGATAGCAACCCGCATTTCCAGTTCCGGCGGTTCGATGGCAACCGTCAGTCCAGAGGCAAAACGGGAAGTCAGGCGGCTTTCCAAACCTGCAATATCTTGGGGATAAGTATCGCTGGTGATGATGATCTGTTTGCGTGCAGCAATGAGCGCTTCAAATGCATAGAAGAACTCTTCCTGTGTTCGGTTCTTACCAGCAAAAAACTGAATGTCATCAATCAGCAACATGTCCAACGAATGATAATTGCGTTTGAAGCCATCAAAATCCTGACGTTGGTAAGCACTTACCACGTCTCTAACATACTGTTCTGCATGAATATAGCGAATTTTAGCCGATGGCCGTTCTTTCAGAACCTGGTTCCCGATAGCTTGGATCAAATGGGTTTTTCCAAGTCCGACCCCACCGAACAAATACAAAGGATTGTAAGAGGTACCTGGATTGTTAGCGATTTGGATGGCAGCAGCACGCGCCAATTGGTTTGCCTTGCCCATGACGAAACTGTCAAAGGTCATTTCAGGGTTGATGCCAGCATCGAGATGGTTCTGTTGCTGAACAGGGTTGTCTTGGATATCCTGTTTCAAAGGCAGTTCGTTAACTGGAGATGCTGACGGTGTTGTTAGCGGAGCGGATTCCGGTTGCTGGGCAACTGTTGCACCTACTGAGTTCTTTTTCTTGGCGACCGATACCTGGACTTCAACAGACCTCCCTAGGATCTTTGAAGCCAGTTCAGCGATACGGCTTGCAAATTCCTGCTTGACCCATTCCCGTTTGATGAAGTTCGGTGCGGCAATATGCAGCAGACCATCGCGGCAATCCACCAAGACAAGCGGCTTGATCCAAGTGGTGTATTGCTGGGGCGTAACCTCAAGTGCAAGCCGGGAGAGGCAGTTCTGCCAGAAAGATTCCATGATTCAGCAATAAAACGGCATTGAAAACAGACAAAAGATTTTCTTGGATATCAATCCCTTCAGAAGAAAATAGGGATATGATAGGCGCCAAGTGGATTTCAGTTTGAAAAATCAATTCATTCCAAGCAATAATTTTACCCTGAAACAGACAAGTTATCCACAGAACCCCAATTTTTTTAAGTGATTTTGATAAAGTAACGTATTTGGTATTGACAGATTATGCCATGATACGGTCTAATCGTTGATTCCTTACGCATGAGGTGGTGCTTTGTTTGGACTTGACTGCTGCAGCTGGCATCAAGGTCGTCCTGACTGGAAGTACCATAACCCGATTTATTGTTGCTGATTAGTTAGCGAGACCATCATGAAACGTACTTATCAACCTTCAGTTGTGCGCCGTAAACGCACCCACGGTTTCCGTGTCCGTATGGCCACCAAAAATGGCCGTGCAGTCCTGAACGCACGTCGGGCAAAAGGCCGTAAACGCCTAGCCGTCTGATAGTTGCCATTATTGAAGCTGATTGTGTGAGCGGAGAATTTCCTTCCGGTCGGCGTCTTCGCAAAACGGATGAGTTCTCATCCGTTTTTCGTATGCGTCCCTGTGCAAGGACAGCGCATTTTGTCATTTATACCAAACTCAATCAGCTTAGGCAGGCCCGGTTGGGCATTGTTGTCGCAAAACGGTTTGCACCAAGGGCGGTGACACGCAATACGGTGAAACGGCTTTGCAGGGAAGTGTTCCGGCAAAGCCAATTGTCTGGACTGGACTGTGTCATCCGCCTGTCATCGCCACCCAATGACCGCCATGAGCCTGCCACTGGCATGTCCCTGAAACAGATGCTTTATCGGGAACTAACCCGGCTTGTTGGACAATGCAGAAAGCGCCAGAAAGAGAAAGCTTTTTCAAAGGCTTCCTGAAATCGCCCCTGAAAAGTTTTTTTATCTTCCTGATAAGAGGCTATCAGCTGATAATCAGCCCATTACTGGGTCCCAACTGCCGTTTTTATCCAACATGTTCCGCTTATGCCATCCAAGCACTTTCTGTACATGGTTGCATTAAGGGCATTTTCCTGATATTGATACGCTTGTTGAAGTGCCATCCTTTTCATCCTGGCGGTTATGATCCTGTTCCTAAGAAAGGCTGGGGATGCCGCTGTGGTAAATGGTTTAAGAAAAACAGCAGTTGAAATAGATATCCGACAATTATGGACGTCAAAAAACGCACGACACTGATTATCATCCTGCTTATAGCGTTGTTTATGCTCTGGGACAACTGGGTTGTCTATAACGGAGGATCCTCGCTGGTATTCAGTTACCGCAGTTCAGAAAAGAGACAAGAAGCCAAGACAGCAGAACCGGTAGGTCTGCCGATGGAGAAAGTCACCAAAGCCAATGCTGCTGAGGAAGTCAAGCAGGAAGAGGCAAAACAGCGGGCTACCGCAGATGTCATCACTGTCCAGACGGATGTCTTCAAGCTGACCCTCAATGCCAATGGCGGTGTTTTCCAGAACCTGGAACTGCTGAAATATCCTGACAATGACTTCCAGAAAGACATGGTGCTGTTTGAGAACAATCCGCCCCGCGTTTATCTGGCTCAGACAGGTCTGTCCGGTGGGTTGTATCCAAACCATGCCACTCATTTCAATATCCATCCTGGCGATTTCACCTTGACAGATGGCAAGGATGAGGTCAAGGTTGTTATGGATGCAGTGCAGAACGGTGTCCGCCTTGTCAAGACACTTACCTTCAAGCGGGGCAGCTATGTGGTTGATGTAAACCATCAGATTACCAACCTCACCGGTGAACCGATTAATGCCAAACTGTATATGCAGCTGGTTCGTGACAGCAGCCGGCCAGAAGGGCAGTCACGGTTCGTCAGTACCTTCACGGGGCCAGCCGTTTATTCCGGTGAGGAAAAATTCCAGAAACTGAAATTCAGCAACCTCACTGAAAACGGTACCGGTGAGAAATTTATCCGGGATACAAAGAATGGCTGGATTGCCATGGTCCAGCATTACTTTGTTTCCGCATTTATTCCAACTGATGGTCTGAACCGCGAAAACTATGCGAAAAAACTCAGTGAAGACCTGTACTGTGTTGGTACCGAACTCCAGGTGACCGATGGCGGCAAGATGATTCAGCCTCAGCAGACTATTTCCAATGATACCTCCCTTTATATGGGGCCTCAGGACACCAAGCTGCTTGAAAAGGCAGCACCTGGTCTGGAGCTGGTCAAGGACTATGGTTTCCTGACAGTGGTTGCCAAACCGATTTTCTGGCTGATGAACCGTATCCACGATGAAGTCGGCAACTGGGGATGGACGATTGTCATCCTGACCATCCTCATCAAGTTGGCTCTTTCCCCATTATCCCATATGGGGTACAAGAGCATGGCAAGAATGCGCAAGTTCACACCGGTCATCCAGCGCATGAAGGAAAGGTACAAGGATGATCCTCAGACTATGAAGACAGAGATGATCAGTCTGTACAAACGGGAAAAGATCAACCCAGCAGGAGGCTGTCTCCCAATGATTGTGCAGATTCCAGTATTCCTGTCACTGTACTGGGTGCTGTTGGCCTCCATTGAAATCCGTAATGCTCCTTGGTTGGGCTTGATTCATAATCTGGCTGCACCTGACCCATGGTATATCTTACCGGTTATCATGGCGGGTACCATGTTCCTTCAGCAGAAGATGAGTCCACCACCGCCTGACCCGATGCAGGCGAAGATCATGATGTTTGTGCCAATTGCATTCTCGATCACGTTCTTCTTCTTCCCAGCCGGCTTGGTGCTGTACTGGATTGTCAATAATGTGCTTTCGATCGGACATCATTATTACATCAACAAGCAGGCGGATAAGGTTATTGCGGCAGAACAGGCGGCAGCTTCACAGGCCAAACCTGTGACCTCTAAGACCAAGCGGAGATAACCCCTGTCAAGGAACCGATGAAATCAATCCATGGATAATGAGACAGGCCCCGTTAAACAAGCTATGTTTAACGGGGTTTCCTTTGAATGGATGCCATGATCCCCCAAAAAAAGCGGCTTTGGCTGTTCGATCTCGACAACACACTCCACAATGCTTCTGCTGAAGTCTTTCCCCAGATCAGCCAGAACATGAATGACTGGATTGCCGCCCATTGCGGTCAAGATGATGCTGTGCTTTCCGATGCAGAAGCGGATTTGCTCAGGCAGTCATTCTGGCAGCGTTACGGTGCGACCTTGCTGGGTATCAGTCGAAAGCCGGGATACCGTGCCCGGCAGTTCTTGGAAGCAGCGCATCAGTTCAAGAACCTGCCAGCCATGATTCATGCTGAAAAAGGACTCAGGCATTTTTTCCGGCATCTGCCAGGTAGGAAAATCCTGCTGACCAATTCATCAGGGAAATATGCTTGTCAGGTTCTCTCAATCTTGGGGCTTTCCCCATTCTTTGAACGGATTATTTCTATTGAAACCATGTGTGTTATGGGCAGGTATGCGCCAAAGCCCTCGAGGCGTTTTTTCCATTATCTTCCGGTGCTGCTGAAAGCCACACCATCACAGTGTATTCTCATTGAAGATGATATACGGAGTTTGAAAACCGCTAAAATAGCAGGCATGAAGACCGTGCTGGTCACACAGTACCTCAACCGTAGCCATCAATCCACCCATGCGTATGCACGTCCACGCAGGAAGACAGTGGCCGGATGTCCATCTTATGTTGACATCAGGGTCGGGTCAGTTCTCCGGCTGGCACGGCGTCTTGCAGAAAAGTGAATCGGTTATATGGTTAGGAAGAAAGCAGGAGAAAGGAAACAGCAGATCCTTCAGGCATTGGCGATGATGCTTGAAGAACCGCAGGGAATGAAAATCACCACAGCATCATTGGCAGCGAAACTGGACATCTCGGAGGCAGCGCTGTACCGGCATTTCGCCAGCAAGGCGCAGATGTTTGAGGGCTTGATTGAATTCATTGAATCTGGCGTGTTCGGTGTCATCAACCGTATCTGTGACAATGAGGAACGTGGTATGGTCCAGGTGCAGAACATCGTCAGGCTTCTCTTGGGATTTGCTGAAAAGAATCCAGGCATGACCCGTGTGATGATGGGGGACGCGCTGATCAACGAGAATCCTCGGCTCCAGAAGCGGATGAACCTGTTTTTTGACCGGGTAGAACTGACTCTGCGTCAAGCAATGCGTCTTGCCGCCACTCAGGAGTCCTATCTGGATGAAGCATCTGCCGTCATGCGGAGCAACCTGTTGATGAACTGTCTGGTGGGACGGATGGCACGTTTCGTCAAAAGTGGATTCACTCAATCACCAACAGCAGGCATACAGGAACAGATGGGATTTATCCTGTCATAGATGAATCAGGGCGGACAGGTAATGGATTATACCCGTTTCTCAGTTGGATTGACCGGCGGCATAGGCAGTGGCAAAACCTTTGTCTCAAATATCTTGGCGGAGCTGGGAGCCTCTATTGTTGACGCAGATGTCATCTCTCGGGAATTGACTGTACCGGGCGGGGCTGGGATTGAGCCTATCCGTCAGGCTTTCGGTGAATCGTTCATTGATGGGAATGGAGCGCTTGACCGTACGAAGATGCGTGAGCGGGTATTTGGCAATCCTGCGGAACGGCTCAGGTTGGAAGGCATCCTGCATCCACTGATTCGGGATATCTGTTTCCAGCAGGCCCTTGAGGCAGACGGCAGCTATGTAGTCTTTGTCAATCCCCTGCTGATTGAACTACCGGTCTGGAAGGGGATGGGTACCCGTATCTTGGTGGTGGATTGCCCTAAAGACCTTCAGGTGCAGCGCGTGATGCTACGGAGTGGTCTTTCTGCTGAACAGGCAAAAGCCATCATCGCTGCGCAGGCAACCCGCCAGCAGCGTCTTGCCCGAGCAGATGATGTGATTGTGAATGACCGGAATGCTGAGGAAATCCGCCGTGAAGTTGAACATCTGCACAGAACCTATCTGGTTATGGCAAGGGATGCCAACTGATGGAAAAGGAACGGGGTTTCCGGTTAATGGATTGAAGAGCTGGAAGACAGTGGTTGACGATTATCCTGTCTAAATATTTCTTGGATTGAACTTATATGGTACTGACTGTCAAATGCCCGATTTGTGGCAAACCTGTTGAATGGGCAGAGGAAAGTCCGTTTAGGCCTTTCTGTTCCGACCGTTGCCGCCAAATTGACCTCGGCGCATGGGCGAATGAAGCATACCGTGTTCCTTCCCGCCAGGAAGACGAAGAAGGGGGAGAAGAGATTTGATGATTTTCGGTACTTGCCAATGGTTCGAGGTTGAGCAATAATCAGCAATATGTATAAAGCAACCCTTTCTTCCATTTACCTGATTCCATTGCGTTGGCGTTGGCGTATGCCTGCCTGACCGTCCTTTTTGTGCCTGAGAGCACCGTATCCTTAGTCTCCGCCGGTGTATGCCAGCGTATTTCTTAAGCCATACCAATAAAGGTGACAGCCATGTTGCTGATGATAGACAATTACGATTCGTTTACATATAACATCGTCCAGTATTTTGGAGAACTGGGTGCTGATGTCCGTACTTTTCGCAATGACCGGATTACTATTGAGGAAATCGAGAAGCTGAATCCAGACCATATCTGCATTTCCCCTGGTCCGAAGACGCCTTATGAAGCAGGCATTTCCATGGAAGTCCTGCGGCATTTCGCAGGTAAGAAACCGATATTCGGTGTCTGTTTGGGGCACCAGTCGATCGGTGCCGTTTTTGGTGGCAAGATCGTCCATGCTAAACAGGTGATGCATGGCAAGGTCTCTCCTGTGTTCCACAATGGTACAGGCGTTTTCAGAGGATTGCCTAATCCTTTCACCGTGACCCGCTACCATTCCCTTGCCATTGAATGCGAAAGTTTGCCAGATTGCCTGGAAGTTACTGCATGGACTGAAGATGGTGAGATCATGGGAGTCCGTCATAAGACTTTTGATATTGAAGGTGTCCAGTACCATCCGGAGTCCATCCTATCTGAACATGGGCATCAACAGCTGAAAAATTTTCTGGAAAGATAATCATGACGACCATTACTGCACGGGAAGCCCTGACCCGTTGTATTGACCATCGGGAAATTTTCCATGATGAGATGCTTGACTTGTTCCGTCTGGTGATGAGTGGCAAAATGTCTCCTGTCATGGTGGCTGCACTTGCCATCGGGTTACGGGTCAAGAAAGAGTCTGTCGGTGAAATTGCGGCGATGGCTGAAATCATGCGCGAGTTTGCGCTGAAAGTGCCTGTCAGACATCCAGAAAGGTTGTTGGATATTGTTGGCACAGGTGGGGATGGTGCGCAGACCTTCAACATCTCGACAACAGCGATGTTTGTCGCAGCGGCCTGTGGGGCTGAGGTTGCCAAGCATGGTTCGCGCAGTGTGTCCTCCTCCTCTGGCAGTGCCGATGTCCTCGAAATATTGGGCATCAACTTGGCATTACCGCCGGAACAGATTGCCCGTTCTATTGAGACAACCGGTATCGGTTTCATGTATGCTCCAGCGCATCACAGTGCGATGCGGCATGTCAAGGCTGTTCGGGAAGAATTGGGTGTCCGTACAGTGTTCAATATCTTGGGACCACTGACTAATCCCGCTTCTGCCGCCAATATGATGATGGGGGTTTTCCATTCTGACCTGGTCGGAATTCAGGTGCGGGTCATGCAGCGGCTTGGACTCCGGCGGGCACTGGTTGTTTGGGGACGTGACAATCTGGATGAGATTTCCTTAGGAGCATCCACCCAGGTTGGTGAGCTGGTTGATGGGAAAGTCCGCGAATACGATATCCATCCTGAAGATTTCGGCCTACGGATGTATGCCAGTCGGAATTTCAAGGTATCCAATGCCGAGGAATCTAAAGAGATTTTATTGGATGTCTTAGGTGGCAGGGCTTCTCCGGCAGCGGATATTGTCGCATTGAATGCTGGTGCAGCCTTGTATGCGGCGGGAATTGCGCCATCCATTGCGGAAGGGCTGAAACAGGCGCAGGAAGCTCTCAGAAGCGGAACAGCAAAACGCAAACTGGATCAGTTCATCGCATTCACACAACAAGCGGCTTGAAAGGTTTTCATCTCAAAAGGAAAAACAAATGTCCGACATCCTTCATAGAATCCTTGAAGTCAAGCAGACTGAAATTGCTGAAGCCAAACAACAGCATCCTTTTGCCGCTTTACAGCATCAGGTTGAAAGCAACGAAATACTCCGGCAGAGTCGCCGTAGCTTCGTCGAGGCCTTGCGCACCAAGATAGCAGCAGGCAGGGCAGGGGTCATTGCTGAAGTGAAGAAAGCCTCTCCATCCAAAGGCATCATCCGGCCAGATTTTTGTCCAGGAGAAATTGCCAAAAGCTATGAAAGGCATGGCGCTGCATGTCTGTCAGTACTTACTGACATTCAGTTTTTCCAAGGCGATCCTGACTATCTGAAACAGGCAAGAGCAGTCTGTTCGTTGCCGGTTTTGCGCAAGGATTTCATGATTGATCCTTATCAGGTCTATCAGGCGGCGGCGTGGGGCGCCGACTGCATCCTGTTGATTGTGATGGCGTTGTCAGATGCCCAGATGCAGGAGCTGGAAGCCTGTGCGCATGGACTGGGACTGGATGTACTGGTTGAATCCCACAGTCCAAAAGAACTGGAACGGGCATTAAGATTGGAAACCCCTTTGATTGGCATCAACAATCGTGACCTGCACACATTCGAAACCTCCATCCAGCATACCTTAGAGATGTTGCCAATGCTGCCATCAGACCGGCTGGCAGTCACGGAATCCGGTATCCGTACCCGTGAAGATGTCCAGGTCATGCGACAGCATGGTGTCCATGCTTTCTTGGTTGGTGAAGCGTTCATGCGGGTTCCGGAACCTGGTGAGGAACTTGCCCGTCTGTTTGTCTGACTTCTTTTCAGCTGCCCAACCAGGACTGCCTTGCTGTTTCCGTGGCATCGGTCACATTTTCCGTCAGGGTCAGTGAATATGCTGGCGCTTCCTCACTGACGAGAATGACAGGCAGTTTCATCAGTTCATCCCGGCGGAAAACATGAATATCAACCCTATCACCCAACGCATAGCGTGAGAGCTGCTGTGCAATGGATCTACCATCAGCTGAAACACGCAGCCCATCAACCGCCAGCAGGATATCACCGGCTGAAATACCGGCATAATGGGCGGATCCGTTTTCGTAAACATGGGTGACAACACAGTCATTGCCCTGTTGTCGAACCCGTATGTTCAGGCTGGGTTTGCTGCCATCTGCGGTGTCTTTCATCGTGATACCGAAATCCGCAAACGCTTCGCATAATGGCAAAATGGCTGTGCCGTAGATATAGCGGTTGAAGAAATCACTGAAGTCGGTTCCACTGATTTCTTCCAATGCCCGCTTTGCTTCAGCATCAGTCATGCCAACAGGTTGTCCTGCATCAAAAGGTTTGCCGAAACGTTGCCATAACAGGCGCATCAGATCATCCAATGAACGGCGGTTGCCTGTTGTTTTACGGAGGGTGAGATCCAACAGCAAGGCAACCAAAGAACCTTTGGTGTAATAACTGACAAGAGCGTTCGGTGAATTTTCATCCTGCCGGTAATATTTGGTCCAAGCATCGAATCCAGCATCCGAAATGCTTTGTCTTAGATGGCCTTTGCCACGGATGACACCATTGATAGTCTTTGCGATAAGACGTAAGTAAGTACTTGCATCAATCAGTCCGCTTCTCAGCAGAACAAGGTCATCGAAATAACTGGTGAAGCCTTCAAACAGCCAGAGCATTCGGGTATCAGTTTCCGCATCCAACTGATAAGGAATGAAAGCATCGGGCTTGATGCGTTTCACATTCCAGGTGTGGAAATATTCATGGCTGCACAATCCTAGGAACTGCACGTAATCCTCTGACAGTTTCCCATCCTGCTCAGGTGTTGCTGTGCTCGGTAACGATTTCCGAGAGCAGAGCAAGGCTGTCGAGGCAGGGTGTTCCAGTCAAC
>JBJEXA010000003.1:0-5150 GCA_051885335.1 Oxalobacter sp.
AGAGGCACGGATATTAGTCAGCTGTTTACCTTTGATGGGATTGACGACAATATCGTTGTCATGGGAATGAATGCCGATAATCATGCCTTCATAAACAGGATCATTATGGCTGACGAACATCCTGCCACGGTCCTGGAGTTTCCAGATGGCATAGGCCACAGCAGCACCATCAACACCGGAAATCAAGACACCATTACGACGGCGACCCGCCTTGTCATTGCCAGGATCAACTGGGTAATAGCCATCAAACACATGGCTCATGATGCCGGTACCACGGGTCAATGTCATGAATTCACTCTGAAAACCAATCAAACCACGGGCTGGAACACGGTATTCAAGACGGACCCTGCCTTTACCATCTGGCTGCATATCCTGCAGTTCTCCCCGGCGTTGTCCCAGTTCTTCCATGACAGCTCCCTGGTTTTCTTCATCAACATCCACCGTCAATGCCTCATAAGGTTCATGTCTGACACCATCAATGGTCTTATAGACGACCCGTGGACGTGAAACAGCCAGTTCATAACCTTCACGCCGCATGTTCTCAATCAGGATAGTCAGATGCAATTCACCACGTCCAGACACTTCAAAGACTGTATCATCATCTGTTGGCGAAACACGCAGTGCCACATTGGACTTCAGCTCACGCTCAAGACGTTCCCGGATCTGACGGCTTGTAACGAACTTGCCTTCCCGTCCGGCAAACGGTGATGTATTGACCATGAAATTCATGGTCAGAGTCGGTTCGTCAATATTGAGCATCGGCAAGGCATCAGGGGTTTCAGGATCACAGAGTGTAGAACCGATATCAATGCCTTCAAGGCCATTGATCAAAACAATATCTCCAGCTGATGCTTCATCAATGACTGTGCGTTCCAATCCCTTGAAAGAAAGCACCTGATTGATACGTGCCTTGACTGGTGTTGAATCAGGACCATTCATGACAACGACTTCCTGATTGCCCCGGACACGGCCACGGTTGATACGGCCGATACCGATTTTGCCAACATAAGTCGAATAATCCAATGAAGAAATCTGCATCTGGAAAGGGCCATCCACATCCGCATCACGGACAGGGACATATTTCAGGATAGCATCAAACAAAGGACGCATATCTCCTGACCGGACATCTTCTTCCAGACCAGCGTAACCATTCAGTGCAGAGGCATAGATAACCGGAAAATCAAGCTGTTCTTCATTGGCACCCAATTTATCAAACAGGTCAAATGTCGCATTGATGACCCAGTCTGCACGGGCACCAGGACGGTCAATCTTATTAATGACAACAATAGGCTTCAAACCCAGTCCCAATGCTTTACGTGTCACAAAACGGGTCTGGGGCATCGGTCCCTCAACGGCATCCACCAGCAGCAGAACGCTGTCAACCATTGACAGAACCCGTTCAACTTCACCACCAAAATCAGCATGTCCAGGCGTATCAACGATATTGATATGGGTACCCTCATATTCAACAGCACAGTTCTTGGCCAGGATGGTGATGCCGCGTTCCTTTTCCAGGTCATTGGAATCCATTACCCGTTCTTCAACCGATTGGTTTTCACGGAATGTCCCAGACTGACGCAACAGTTGGTCAACCAGTGTGGTTTTACCATGATCGACATGGGCGATAATCGCAACATTGCGGATAGCACGTTTTGTATCAGACATAGAAATCGTATTTTTGAAAAATTTGGATAACTGATTATTTTAACCTGAATGCCGTATGGTCTAAAACCATCCCAGCAGAAGAAAGTGCTTCAGAACTGCCTTAATGCCACCAAGCGCTCTGGTGCCAAAACACCATCTGCACGCAGCTGGGCGGTCCCCAAGAAAACCCCTGAAACATCATAAATCCGGTAGCGGCCTTTGCTGTCCGATATCGGGATATTCTCCTTGATGACAGAAAGCCGTTGCCCATGGCGGTAACGTCCACTCAAGCCATCCGGCAAGACCAGCGAGGGAGAATCAGAAAGCAGCCAATCAACCGGCTTCAGATAATGGCTCTTGGCCGTTTGCGGAGCATCCGATGTTTCCTGTAAAACAGACAATGCAACTGCTTGTTCCAAAGTCAGGGCACCGACCCGTGTACGCCGCAGCATCCTGAGATGGGCACCACACCCGATGGCTTTTCCAATATCTTCCCCAAGCACCCTGATATAGGTTCCCTTGCTGCAGGTCACTGACAGTGTCAGGTATGGAGGCTGCCACTCGACAAGTGCCAGCTCATGAATGATGACTTCCCTGGCCTCCCGCTCGAGTTCAATTCCTTGGCGGGCATATTCATAGAGTGGTTTGCCATCCCGTTTCAAAGCAGAATACATTGGCGGAACCTGTTGGATAGTGCCCCTGAAACAGTCAAGGACCTGTTCAATTGCATTGGCCGTCAGTTCAGGAACCTGGGCTTTTGAAACAACCTTGCCCTCTGTATCGCCCGTATCAGTGCAAACACCCAGCTGGACAATGGTCAGATAAGTCTTGTCAGCATTGAGCAGGTCTTGGGAAAACTTGGTCGCTTCCCCAAAACACAACGGCAACAGCCCTGTCGCAAAAGGGTCCAATGTACCGGTATGCCCGGCTTTTTTGGCATTGAAATAACGTTTCGCCTGTATCAGGGCATCATTGCTTGAGACACCAGCTGGTTTATCCAATAAAAGAACCCCGTCTATATCCAGACGGGGTTTTCGGGAAGTCCTATCCTTTTCCATCCGCTGCCTTGCTATCACAAAGACGGTCAAACCTGATCATCAGGCACATGGACAGCATTGGCTTCTTCGATCAGTTTCATCAATGCCATACCTTCCTTGATGGAGAGGTCATAGACAAAGGTCAGAACCGGCAATGTATGGATATGCAACCGCTTTCCTAATTCATTGCGCAGGAACCCCGACGCACGGTCCAAGCTTTCCTGAGTCAACGCCAATTTCTCAGGATTATCATCCAACATGGTATAAAAGACCTTTGCATTGGCATAATCCGGTGTCACCTTGACCTCTGTAATAGTAATCATGCCAACATCCGGATCTTTTAACTCTGAAAAGATGATATCTGAGAGGTCACGCTGAATCTGGTCCGCAACCCGGAGGGCACGATCAGGAATGGATCGGTGTCGTCTCGCCATAACATTCTCCTTTCAGGATTATCCGCCAAGTTTACAGTGTACGGGCGATTTCCTGGATTTCAAAGACCTCAATCTGATCGCCTTCCTGGATATCATTGTAGCCCTTCAAGGTAAGGCCACATTCAAAGCCAGCCTTGACTTCCTTCATGTCATCTTTGAAACGTTTGAGGGAATCAATTTCACCTGTCCAGATGACGACATGGTCACGCAATAGATGAACAGGAGCCCCACGCCGGACCAAACCTTCCATGACAAAGCAACCAGCAATAGAACCCACCTTGCTGACATGGATGACCTGACGGATTTCGACCAACCCCAAAGCAGTCTCCCGTTTTTCAGGTGCCAGCATACCGGACATTGCCGCTTTTACATCATCGATTGCATCATAGATGATATTGTAATAACGGATATCAATACCATTGGTTTCCGCCAGATTGCGCGCCTGTGCATCGGCACGGGTATTGAACCCGATGATGACTGCTTTGGATGCCACAGCCAGGTTGACATCGGTTTCAGTGATACCACCAACCGCTGCATGAATGACCTGAACACGGACCTCGTCATTGGACAGCTTGAGCAGGGATGCTGACAGTGCTTCCTGCGAACCTTGAACATCTGTCTTGATAATCAGCGGCAGTGTCTTGACCTCCCCCTCGGCAATCTGATCGAACATGTTCTCAAGTTTTGCAGCCTGCTGTTTAGCCAATTTGACATCACGGAACTTGCCTTGACGGAACAGTCCAATTTCACGAGCCTTGCGTTCGTCATTCAGTACAATGATTTCCTCACCTGCGGAGGGAACACCTGACAACCCCTGTATTTCAACCGGAATACTTGGTCCTGCTTCAGTGATGCTTCTGCCGTTTTCATCCAACATCGCACGGACACGACCGTATTCTGGTCCTGCCAGCACAACATCCCCGCGGTGCAGGGTACCAGATTGAACCAAAACCGTCGCAACAGGGCCACGGCCTTTATCTAACCGGGCTTCAATAACAATCCCCTGTGCCATGGCTTCGACAGGCGCCTGGAGTTCCAGGATTTCTGCCTGCAGAAGCACATTTTCCAGCAAGTCATCAATACCCTGCCCTGTCTTTGCAGACACATGGATGAACGGCGCATCACCGCCATATTCTTCCGGCAGCACATTTTCTGCAACCAGTTCCTGGGTCACACGATCAGGATTTGCACCGGGCTTATCAATCTTGTTGATTGCTACTACGATAGGCACATTTGCCGCCCTGGCATGGGCAATCGCTTCTTTCGTCTGCGGCATCACACCATCATCCGCCGCCACAACCAGAATAACGATATCTGTTGCCTGTGCACCGCGGGCACGCATTGCCGTAAACGCTTCATGCCCAGGCGTATCCAAGAATGTGATGATGCCGCGCTTTGTCTTGACATGGTAAGCACCGATATGCTGGGTGATGCCGCCGGCTTCACCGGAAGCAATCTTGGTACGGCGGATATAATCCAAAAGAGAAGTCTTACCATGATCAACGTGCCCCATGACGGTGACAACAGGAGCACGGGGCAGTTTCTCGGCATTTTTACCCATATCCATATCTTCAAGGGCGGATTCCGCATCCTGAATCTTAGCGGCAAATGCCCTGTGTCCCATTTCCTCAACCAGGATCATTGCAGTCTCCTGGTCCAAGACCTGATTGATGGTGACCATCTGTCCCAGCTTCATCATCTGCTTGATGACTTCAGAAGCCTTGACAGCCATCTTATGGGCAAGTTCACCGACTGTAATGGTTTCAGGCACATGAACATCATGAACAATCGCCTCTGTCGGCTGGTGGAAATTGCTTTCACGTTCCTGTTGTCCATGACGACGGTTCTTACTGGACCTCCCTCTGCCTCCTTCACGGTCACCGGATATGTCTCCTCCACGGGTCTTCATGCCAGAACCACGTTTCCTGGACGGCTCATCCTGCCAACCGTTGTTATTGCCCCGGTTACCTTTGCGGTCACCATTCCGCTTGTCGTTCTTTTCTCCTTTTTCTGCCTTGTCTTTACGGGTTTCAAT
>JBJEXA010000004.1:0-5131 GCA_051885335.1 Oxalobacter sp.
AATGCCAGATAGATGATGATTCCCAACACCACGAAGCCCAATGCCATCATGCCGTTTGTCGCCAGCTCATCACCGACCTGTGGTCCCACAAATTCCACCCGCTGCAGATTGGCCTCTTCACCATGGGCATTCAGAGCCGCCATGACCTTTTCACTCTGCTGGGCAGCGGTTACGCCTTTCTCCACAGGCAGATTGATCATCACATCCTGCGCCCTACCAAAGTTCTGCACCTGAGCATCAATCCCCGCTTCGTAGACGGCTTTACGGATGGCATCCAGATCAGCGGCTTTCTGGTAGGACACTTCCATGACAGTCCCGCCGGTAAACTCGACTGAGAAATTCAACCCTTTGGTGCAGAGAAAGAACACCGCAAGAAGGAATGTCACCCCAGAAATGATATTGAAAATGAGCGCATGGCGCATGAAGGGAATGTCTTTTTTAATCCGAAAGAATTCCATGTCTTATCCTGTTTCCTAAGCCTGTCTAAATTATCTTGTCTACCTGTCTCAGCCCTTCTTGCTGTCATCCTGATCAGGCTTCCAGACCTGACCAATCGACAGGGATGTCAGCTTCTTGCGACGTCCATACCAGAGGTTGGCAATCCCTCGTGTGACAAATACAGAGGAAAACATGGAAGTCAGGATGCCGATACAGTGTGCTACCGCAAAACCACGGATTGGCCCTGTACCGAAGACCAATAACGCAATCCCTGCAATCAAGGTTGTGATGTTCGAGTCAAGAATTGTCGCCCAAGCAGAACTGAACCCATTGAACAAAGCCGTATGCGCACTGTATCCTGTCCGCAGTTCTTCACGGATACGCTCATTGATCAGCACATTCGAGTCAATCGCCATCCCCAAGGTCAATGCCATTGCTGCAATACCCGGCAATGTCAATGTCACCTGCATCAGGGAAAGGATAGCAATCATCAGCAACATGTTGACAACTAGCCCGATAACGCTGAAGACACCGAACAGCATATAGTAGAGAATCATGAAGATGGAAACCGCTACGAAACCATATAATGTGGACGCAAAACCTTTTTCAATGTTCTCTGCGCCCAACTGAGGGCCGATGGTTCTTTCCTCAATAATCTGCATTGGTGCCGCCAGGGATCCTGCCCTCAACAGCAATGCAAGGTCTGTTGCCGCTTCGGCAGAACCCATCCCAGAAATCTGAAAACGTGCCCCCAGTTCATCGCGGATGGTTGCAACAGTCAGCACTTCACCTTTGCCTTTTTCAAACAACACTATCGCCATCGGCTTACCGATACGGTACCGGGTGGCTTCACGCATCTTCCTGCCGCCATCACCGTTCAGGTCAACACTGACCGCTGGCTGCTGGTACTGGTCACGGACCGGAGAGGCATTGGTGATGTATTCACCGGTCAATACGGGTTCCTTATACAAGACGACAGGAGTGTTCTTGCCCTGACGGAACAACTCGGAACCCAATGGAATTGGGGAAGTTTCTTCCGTACCACGTGTCACGGATTCATCAACCATACGGACTTCAAGGGTGGCAGTACGGCCAATGATATCTTTTGCACGGGAAACATCCTGGACACCTGGCAGTTGAACAACGATGCAGTCAGCCCCCTGCTGCTGGATGACTGGTTCATTAACACCCAGTTCGTTCACACGCTTAGACAATGTGGCGATATTCTGCTTGACACTGTTTTCGCGGACTTCTTTCAATGCTTCAGGGGTCAGCGTCAACGTCAGCTTGTTGCTACCGCCTTCTGCTTCAGCATGTTGGGCGACATCCGGCATGCTTTTCTTCAGGATGTCTTCTGCACGTTGACGAAGCACAGGATCTGCAAACTGCAGTTCAATGCTGTCACGAATGCGGACAAAACTGGAATAATGGATGTTGTTCTCACGCATCAGGTTGCGGGCAGAAGTCTGAACCCCTTGGATACGGGCATTGATGGCCGCATCCACATCAACCTTCATCAGGAAGTGGACACCCCCACGCAGGTCAAGCCCCAAGTACATCGGTAGTGCATGGAGTTTCTGTAACCACTGTGGCGTATTTGGCAACAGGTTGAACGCAATACTGTAAGTGGGGTCTTCCTGGTCAGGATTCAGAGTTCTCTCAAGGATTTCTTTCGCCTTGAACTGGGTTGCCGTATCAGCAAAACGCACCTTGACGGTGGAATGCATCCCATCAGCATCAAAATACAATCCATCAGTCTGAAGGTTATTGCCCTTCATCAACCGTTCAACCTGTCCCATCATCTGGGTGTCGATTTTCACAGTGGATTTGACACTGCTGATCTGAATGGCAGGCGATTCACCAAAGAAGTTCGGTGCGGTATAAACCAGTCCGAAAACAACAGCAAGGACGATAAGGAGATATTTCCAGAGGGGGTAACGGTTCATAATGCAATAATCAATGAAATGCTTTTTCTCAGGCCGGCATCAAGCAGACTGTCCGGGTTTGCCAACATCTTCTGGTTTATCGGTTTTCTGTACAGCAGATGACTCATCGTCTGCTTCTTCAGTTGACTCTTCCTGACTATTGCCAGGATCACCATGCAACATGGCATCAATACTGCCTTTGGGCAACATGGATACAATGGCATTCTTCTGGACAATCATGGAACTTCCCCCAGAAATCTCAAGTACCAGAAAAGCCTCTTCGACACGGATTACCTTGCCAATGATACCACCTGATGTCAGGACCTCATCGCCTGCTCCCAATCCACTGATCATATCCTGCTGCTCTTTCTGTTTCCTTCTCTGGGGACGGATCATCAGGAAATAGACCAGGACAAACATCAAGGCAATCGGCCAAAGACTGCTGAAACTGCCAAGGGAAAAACCTGATGAAGAAGCGGTATCTGCGTAAGCGTTGCTGATCAACATGAAGACTCCAAGACGGATTTTTTAATGTAATCTGGAATTGTAACACTATGCCATGATTTTTCACGTATTTTTGAAACAATTTCCAGATATCCTATCTGTTTGACAGGAAAATCCGTTGTCAGAGAACGCCTCGCTGACGATCAGCCGAGAAACGGGCACGGAACAGATTGAATGTCTCTTCTTCAATGGCATTCCGCATCTCTGCCATCAACTGAAGGTAATAATGCAGGTTATGAATGGTGGAAAGCTGCGCGCCAAGAATCTCACCGACACGGTTGAGATGATGCAGGTAAGCCCGTGAGAAATGGCGGCAGGTGTAACACTGACAGGTATCATCCAACGGTTTCTGGTCATTCTTATAACGGGCGTTCCGGATACGGATATCTCCGAAACGAGTGAACAGCCAGCCATTGCGGGCATTGCGGGAAGGCATGACGCAGTCAAACATATCAATACCATTGGACACACCTTCAACCAGATCCTCTGGTGTTCCCACACCCATCAGGTAATGGGGTTTTTCAGGCGGCAGCGTTGCTCCGATATGTGCCATGATGCGGTACATCTCTTCTTTTGGTTCTCCAACCGACAGTCCGCCAATGGCAATGCCATCAAAACCGATAGCCATCAATCCTGCAAGGGATTCTTCCCGCAGATCAGTAAACATCCCCCCTTGGACAATCCCAAACAGCGCATTGGGATTCCCGTTGCGGACAAACTCATCCTTGGAACGCTGTGCCCAGCGCATAGACAGCCGCATGGACTGCGCAGCCTCTTCCTTGGTGGCAGGACGTCCATTGATGATGTAAGGGGTACATTCGTCCAGCTGCATCACGATATCGGAATTGAGCATATACTGGATCTGCATGGAAACTTCTGGCGACAGGAACAGGCGGCTGCCATCAATCGGTGAGGCGAATTTTGCTCCCTCTTCCGTCAGTTTCCGCATCGCCCCCAAGGAAAACACCTGGAACCCGCCTGAATCGGTCAGAATCGGTTTATCCCATCCGATGAAATCATGCAAACCGCCAAACTCGCTGATGACATCAGTGCCGGGACGGAGCCACAGATGGAATGTGTTGCCCAAGATGATCTGGGCATCAACCGCTTCCAGCGCTGCCGGAGACATAGCCTTGACCGCACCATACGTTCCGACAGGCATGAAAACCGGTGTTTCCACCACACCATGGTTCAATACCATGCGCCCCCTGCGGGCTTTGCCATCGGTTTTCAGCAATTCAAATCCAAGCATTTCATCCTCAATCAGTCATATCAGGTCGGTTGGCCAGGAACATGGCATCACCATAACTGAAGAACCGGTACTTTTCAGCAATGGCATGGGCATATGCCCGACGGATACGGTGATAACCGGCAAAAGCCGAGACAAGCATCAACAAAGTGGACTTTGGCAGATGGAAATTTGTCACCAGATGGTCAACCGTATGGAACGCATACCCTGGCGTGATGAACAAAGCCGTTTCCCGGCTGCCTGCCTGAAGGGTTCCCGTTTGGGATGCTGATTCCAGTGCCCGCAGGCTGGTTGTCCCAACGGCAACCACTTTCCGGCCAGCTTTTTTTGCCGTTTGAACCATCTGGACAGTTTCTTCAGGAATGGTATACCACTCGGCATGCATCTCATGTTCCGCAAGGTTCTCGCTGCGAACAGGCTGAAAGGTACCAGCTCCGACATGCAGTGTCAGCCAGGCTTTCTTCACGCCTTTTTTGTCAAGCGCCTTTATCAGGGCATCATCAAAGTGCAGTCCCGCTGTCGGCGCCGCAACTGCTCCAGGCTCTTTGGCAAAAACCGTCTGATAACGAGTCTCATCATACTGATTTGCAGCCCGCTCAATATAAGGTGGCAAAGGCAGATGTCCATGGGCTTCCAATACGTCAAAAACATTTTCAGGGAAAGCCAAAATAAAAAACTCTCCCTGACGTCCCTCAATCTTCACAGGCAATCCATCATCAATCAACACGGTACTACCATCTTTCGGTGATTTGGACACCCGGATCTTCGCCAAAGCAGACTGGCTGCCCAACACCCGCTCAATCAGGATTTCAATCTTGCCTCCCGACTGCTTTGAACCATAAAAACGCGCTTTCAGCACCTTGGTATTATTGAAAACCAACAGATCTCCCGGCTCAAGGAAATCCAGCAACTGGCCAAAATGGCTGTCTGTCAGACTGCGGTTGCCGACAACCAGCAAACGGGAGGCACTGCGTTGCTCAAGCGGAGTCTGGGCAATCAGTTCTTTGGGAAGATT
>JBJEXA010000005.1:0-20180 GCA_051885335.1 Oxalobacter sp.
ACTACAGAATGCTTGCTGGCAGAAGACTGCTTGAGCTGCAGCTGTCCCCATTCCAACTCAAGTTGGCGTGTTTCCGCCTGCGCCTTTTCAACTTGGGTGAAAATCTTGCGTGCACGGTACTGGGAATTGATAAGCCCCAAAGCAGAAACGATCAGCACAATGGCAAGAGCCCAAGGAATCTGCGCTTTCATTACATGCCTCCTGCATCAGCTACCCGTTCCGCCACCCTCAGGATAGCTGAACGTGCCCGGACATTCCCATTGACCTCTCTGGAAGAAGGCTTAATCCTGCCGCACAGCTTCATTTCTGGCCTGGGCAGGTCACAAGCACGGATCGGCAGATGTCTGTCAGGCATCTGCACCTCAGCCCTCTCTGTGAAAAACCGTTTCACAATACGATCCTCCAGTGAATGGAAACTGATGACCGCCATCCTGCCATGCAACGCTAGCCGAAGCCATGCCTGATCAAGGGCTACCTCCAGGTCCTCAAGCTCTCGGTTGATGAAAATCCGTATAGCCTGAAACGTACGGGTAGCTGGATTCTTGCCCTTTTCACGAGTCTTGACTGCCCTTGCCACGATTTCAGCAAGCTGCTTCGTACTGTTGATGGCACCATTGGCGCGGCCAGCAGCAATCTCCTTTGCAATCTGAACAGCAAACCGTTCTTCCCCATACCGATGAATTACCTCCGCAATCTTTTCTTCTGTCTCTGTTGCCAGCCATTCCTTTGCAGACATGCCACTGGAGGGATCCATACGCATATCCAACGGACCATCCTGCCTGAAACTGAACCCCCTGCCTGCATCATCAACCTGAGGCGATGAGATTCCTAGATCCAGCAAGATGCCATCAATCAAGGGAATGCCTTTCTGGTCGAGCACCTGACCAAGGCTGGCAAAACTGCCATGCACGATTTCAAAACGGGAATCTTTGATGGTCTCTGCGACCCTGACGGCTTCAGGATCCTTATCGAATGCAATCAACCTGCCCTCAGAACCAAGTCGTTCGAGAATCAGGCGGCTATGCCCACCGCGTCCGAAAGTCCCGTCCAGATACACACCATCTGCCCGGTCACCAGAAATCTCCAGTGCATCCACCGCTTCTGTCAGCAGTACTGTTTGATGTCCTTCAGCAGTCAATTAGCTCACCCTGATGCTGTGTTTTAAAAAGAAAAATCCTTCAAGACATCCGGGGTACCGGCAGCAACCGCTTCTGCTTCATTAGCTTCATATCTGGAGGCGTCCCAGATCTCAAAATGGCTCCCCATACCGATGAACATCACTTTTCGGGAAAGACCGACAGCTGTCCTGAGTTCAGGAGAAATCAGGATACGTCCAGCAGAATCAATTTCCACATCCAGTGCACTGCCAAGGAAAATACGCTGCCATGCGCGGGCAGACATTGGCCAGGCCTTGATTTTCTTTTTATGATCTTCCCAGACAGGACGCGGGAAAAACAGCAGACAGCCATCAGGATGACGGGTGATGGTGACCCGTCCACCGCACTGTTCAAGTAGCGAGTCACGATGCCGGGAAGGAATAGCCATCCTCCCTTTCGCATCCAGACTGATTGATGAAGTCCCCTGAAACATCCTGACACCTTTTGTATTGCGGCAACCTTTACAACAGACCCATTATTTTCCCACAAAACAACACAAATCTACACTTATTCCCACTTTATGGGATACATTTGGTGAGGTCAAGCAGTTTTTAAGAATTTTTTCAATGAACTCAAAGACTTAGAAGCTTATTTTTAGTACTATGAAAAATAAAAAATTAAATAAATCACTTACTTAGAAAACAGACTGAAAGCAACATATCAGATTCAGACTTTTATCCATCAAGAAAAGGCAGGAAATCATGGAAGGACAACAGTTTTTTCCACCGGAAAAACTGTTTTAAGGAAGCATTCTGAAAAAAGAAGGAGCTGTCTTGGGCAACTAAGTTGATTTAGGATAGCCGCAAGAGAAAGAGTTGATTAAGTTTATACAGCAAAGCAATTTCTGGAGCAAGTCGAATCGCCATCTGAGGCAGTTCAATGGCATTTTGAGGAGCCTTTTCGCCTGTTTTTGAAGGAAAGCAAATGGCGTTTTAATCGCAGTAATCCATTGTTCCGATTAAAGCGGTTAAAACAATAGGTTAGAGAAGAAACATCTTAGTTATTTAAGACGGTTCCAAAAAGAAAGTGAAAAAGCAGACCGATAGGCCGGATTCTGTTACGGCGCCGAAACGCTATGACAGCCATTCATCTAGGCCCATGATTGCTCATGAGCTCAAGCTTCCTACCCGCACGCTCCGCGGACCACGTCAATGCGTGCCTACTTGGAATTGCACCGGATGGAGGTTACCGCGTTTCACCGTAACTGAATACGCTCGTCTCTGTGGCCCTGTTCCTCGCCTTATCCCTTGCGGGTTTCAGCGGACGGCCGTTAGCCGTCATCCTGTCCTATGGTGTCCGGACCTTCCTCCCGCTTTCCGCCGAAACGGAAAACCAGCGGCTGTCTGGTCTGCTTCCTGATGGTTATTCTAGCATAACCGTTTGATTCACCATATGAAAAATGGCATTATCAGTCAATTTTTAGGGTCGCAAACAACGGCGCATGGTCAGAAAGCTGTGTCCATGGACGTCCCCGCATCACACGGGCATCTGTAATATGGAAACCTCGGGTATAAATCCGGTCTAACCGGAAGCAGGGGAAAATGGCGGGAAACGTCTTTGCTGGTCCAGAAGTCATGTTATCGAATACCTCACTGACCCCCAACCCTTCACGCAGCATACCGGATAAATTGACCTGCCAGTCATTAAAGTCCCCAGCAATAATGATAGGTGCTCCCTGTGGCGCAGACTGGTTCACCGTATTGATTAGTGCTTTTGCCTGACGGATTCGGCTACCTTTGAACAGGCCGAGATGCACAACATAGCAGTAAATCTTGAGTGGCCCTGCTTGGATTTTGCAATGCAGGATACCTCGTTGTTCCAATGAATGGTCTGAAACATCCGTATTGGTATAACAGACGATAGGATAAACACTAAGCAGAGCATTGCCATGGTGTCCGAATTCATAGACAGCATTCTTGCCATAAGCAGAATACTGCGTCATATCCGCAAGATAGGCTTCCTGGCCTTTGTGGTGCCAGTCCGGTGCAAACAACGCTCCCTTGCGGTCATGACGCCCCTGTACTTCCTGCAGGAAAACAATATCCGCATCCAATGACCCAATGGCATGTTTCAGCTCCCGGATGATAGGACGATGGGCAAACGATTCCCCCTTGTGGATATTATATGTGGCGATACGGAGTTCCAAACCAGCTCTTTCTGATTAACACAACAACAGACCACTTGCTACGATCGATCCCATCCATCGCAGTTGTGCTGGTCCAAGATTGATTCTAACGGTTATTATTTATTTAATGGAGTTGCTTCCTTCATTTTTCAAGACATAAACGCCTTAATTCAGAGATAATACCAGCAAGTTGCATAAAAAAACTGTCATGCGTTACCTGTATTCTTTTTTCTGGTGGCTTGCCCTGCCGTTTGTCCTGCTCCGGATTTACTGGCGCGGAAGGCGTGAACCAGGTTACCGCCAGCATATTCTTGAACGGCTCGGCTTTTATCCAGCGATTGCAACGACTGCTCAACGTCTTTGGATTCATGCTGTTTCCGTGGGCGAAACCCGGGCGGCAGAACCACTGGCCAGGTCACTGATGGCGGCTTTTCCCGACAGCCAGATCCTGCTGACCTGCATGACACCAACTGGACGGGAAACCGGTGCAGAACTGTTTGCCAACGAAATTCAATCCGGAAAACTCATCCAGTCATTCCTGCCCTATGACACCGGTTTCATGATGTCACGCTTTATCCGCCATTTCAGTCCCGTCCTATGTGTCCTGATGGAAACAGAAATCTGGCCAAACCTCATCCATCAATGCGTCAACTATCAGGTACCGTTGGCTTTGGTGAATGCCCGCCTGTCTGAACGCTCCCTGCGTAAAGGGAAGAAATTCCGGTCAATCATGGAAGAAGCTGCTCGGGGATTTTCAGTTGTTGCCGCCCAGACCCAGACTGATGCAGCCCGTTTGGGTGAATTCGGTGCCAACCGGATTGCTGTGACAGGTAGTGTCAAATTCGATGTCCGAACACCGGAAGATAAACTACAGAAAGGGTTGCGACTGCGTCATGCCATCGGTAGTCGGCCTGTCCTAATGTGTGCCAGCACCCGGCTTGGCGAAGAATCCCAACTGTTGAGTGCCCTTTCCCTGCTACGGGAAGATGCCATGCTGCTGCTCGTGCCACGGCATCCGCAACGGTTTAATGAAGTCGCTCAGATGATTGAAGAACATGGGATTCCCTTGTTCAGGCGTTCCGCCCTTGGTGACGGCTTTCTGGAAAAAATCCCATCTGAAACCCGTATCCTGTTGGGGGATTCCATGGGTGAGATGTTTATGTACTATGCTGCCTGTGACCTGACTTTCATTGGAGGCAGCCTAGAAAAACTCGGCGGTCAGAACCTGATTGAACCTTGCGCTGTTGGGAAACCGGTATTGATCGGTCCGCATACGTTCAACTTTGAAGCCATCACCGAAGATGCCATCAAAGCTGGTGCTGCTATCCGCATCCAATCTGCCGAAGAATTAATGAAACAGGCGAACGACCTGCTTTCAGAGCCTGACAGGCGGCAGTCAATGGGGCAATGCGCCCGTCAGTTTGCGGAACAGCAACATGGTGCCACTGAACGTACCGTCCAGCTACTGGCACCGTTAATCAAAAAAAAACAGACATAGGGAAGTCATTCCTTCAAGAAATGTTTCCGATAATATTTCAGCTCTTCAACTGATTCAAGGATGTCTGCCAGTGCGGTATGCTTCTGAGCTTTCTTGAACCCTTCTATCAGTTCAGGACGCCAACGGCGTGCCAATTCCTTCAAGGTGGAAACATCAATATTGCGGTAATGCAGGAAAGCTTCCAGTTTTGGCATGTACTTAACCATGAAACGACGGTCCTGACCAATAGTGTTGCCACACAACGGTGATTTGCCCTTGTTCACATAAGGGCGCAGGAATTTGATCAGTGCCGCCTCTGCCATTTCTTCCGTGACATGCGAGGTCTTCACACGGTCAATCAGGCCGGATTTGCCATGGGTTCCCTTGTTCCAAGCGTCCATTCTGTTAAGTAGCTCATCGCTTTGATGAATTGCATAGACCGGTGCTTCGGCAATCACATTCAACTCTGGATCCGTCACAATCAGTGCCACTTCAAGAATCCGTTCCTTCTCAGGATCCAGTCCGGACATCTCCATATCAACCCAGACCAGATTCATATCCTTGGACATCTTTTCAGCAGGTTTATTTTTAGCAGGCACTGCCTGTACTTCTTCTGGTTGTGACATAATCTTTTCCTTATCGGTATTGATCATATAGGTAACATTCTCTCACAGACAAAATGCTAGCGTCTGCATTTACCATTCTTTTTGTTTGCTTTCTGACAACCACCGTCATTGTCCGTTGCTGGCTGGCGATGCGGCAGATACATTTTGTCCGGAAACATCGTGACCGAGTTCCGGAACAGTTCGCCAGTACCATCCCATTGACAGCCCACCAGAAAGCCGGGGATTATACTGTTGCCAAACTGCAGTTTGGATTCCTTTCCCTCGCCATGGATACCGTTGTTCTGCTTGGGTTCACCCTCGGCGGCGGCATCCAGGCCATCAGCAATCTCCTATACCCTTGGTTAGGTCATGGCTTGATTTATCAGATAGCCTTGGCAACTGTTGTTTTCACCATCTCAGGCATTATCAGCATCCCTTTTGATTATTACCGCCAGTTCGTGATTGAAGAACGCTTTGGCTTCAATAAAATGACGCCAGGACTTTTTTTCAATGATTTGGTTAAAAGCACCCTGATTGGCATATTGATCGGCTTTCCCCTGCTCTGGGTACTGCTACTGGTCATGGGCAAATCAGGAAATTTCTGGTGGCTTTATGCTTGGATACTGTGGTGTGCCTTTCAGTTTCTGATGCTGTTCCTGTATCCCGCCATCATCGCCCCATTGTTCAATAATTTCCAACCACTGGAAGATGACGCACTGAAATCCCGGATTGAACAGCTGATGCAGCGAACAGGCTTCCAAACCAAAGGACTATTCATCATGGACGGTTCCAAACGAAGTGCCCACGGCAATGCCTATTTCACTGGCATGGGTTCTGCCAAACGGGTCGTTTTCTTCGATACCCTTATCAAACAGCTGTCTCCAGAAGAAATCGAAGCTGTTCTTGGGCATGAACTGGGTCATTTCAAACTGAAGCACATTGCCAAGCGGATAGGCGTATCATTCCTCATCTCGCTGGGTTTCCTTGCTTTGCTGGGATGGCTGAAAATACAATCATGGTTCTATGCAGGTCTCGGTACCGATGCCGCCACATCAACCGATATAACCGCCCTGATTCTGTTTGCTTTGACATTGCCGACTTTCACCTTTTTTCTGTCACCGATCCTGTCGATGAGTTCCCGCAAGCATGAATTCGAGGCAGATGCCTTCTCTGCGCAATACACAGATACGCGTCATCTCATTAGCGCATTAGTGAAAATGTACCAAGACAACGCAGCGACACTGACACCGGATACCCTTTATTCTGCGTTTTACGATTCCCATCCACCCGCCAGCATCCGTATTGACCATCTGACAAGATTGCAAAAACCATGAAAGAACTGCTGACAGCACAGATCATTTCTGCCCACGGCCGCCATTACATCGCCGAATACGATGGAAAGACCCTGCAATGCATGACCCGTGGCAAAAAAAGCAATGTTGCAGTTGGCGATACCGTCCAGATCCGTCTGATGGCACGGGGACAGGCAGTGATTGAGTCTATCGAAGAACGCCGTTCTCTGCTCTACCGGTCAGACCAGTATAAATCGAAATTCCTTGCTGCCAACATCAACCTGCTGATCATCGTTGTCGCCGTTGAGCCCACCTTTTCCGATGATCTGGTTTCCCGAGCCTTGATTGCCGCAGAAGCGGAAGACATTGAAGTCCATCTGATCCTGAACAAAGTGGATGTCAACAACCAGCTTGAAAAAGCCCGTGAACGGGTCTCATTCTATGCCTCGCTGGGCTATCCTGTTCATGAAGTCTCTGCCAATGCAGACCCGGAAAACACCCTGAAACTGCTGACAGGCTTGATTAAGGGCAAAGCCGCCATCGTCATCGGTCAGTCCGGCATGGGCAAGTCCACATTGATCCAACTGCTGGTGCCGGATATCAAAATCGCTACCCAGGAAATCTCAACCGCCCTGAATTCTGGACGGCATACCACCACTTACACCCATCTTTACCGCATTGACGGCACTACCGCCATCATTGATTCCCCGGGCTTTCAGGAATTTGGCCTTTACCATCTGACAGAAGGCAGACTCGAACGAGCATTCCGTGAATTCCGTCCTTATCTGGGCAAATGCCGGTTCTACAACTGCCACCACCTAACCGAGCCTGGCTGCGCTGTACAGGAAGCTGTTGAAAAAGGCGACATTGTTCAGATGCGCCATGACCTGTACTGCCAGCTGGTACATGAGTCCTCACAGAAGACTTGGTAGGATTTTCAGTTGTCTATTGTTTTTCTACTTTTTCTGTTTTCCTATAAACACATATTTGAACAAGCTCCCTACTTTCCTCCTTCTCTCGAAATGATTTGAACAGCCATCCGGTGTTAATATGGAGCGCATTCCAATTCTATTGGCATTTATCATGCACGGCATCCGCTATCCGTTTGGCAGAACAACTCCTGATGATGGTCAGGTCGCCACAGTCATTCCCGGCGTCCAATGGCTAAGGATGCCATTGCCATTTGTCCTGAATCATGTAAACCTCTGGCTGATTGAAGAAACGAATGGCTGGTCATGCATTGATACTGGTGTCACATGGGAAAAAGCACAGACCATTTGGGAAGAGATGCTGGAAACCCATCCATTGGTGCGGCAGATTGTAACTCATTGCCATCCTGATCATGTTGGTCTGTCAGGTTGGCTACAACAGAAAACCGGTGCGCCGTTATGGATGACACAAGGGGAATATCTCTCCGCATTGGCGCATATCAACCAAATTGGCAATTGCTCAATCCCTGCGATGTTGGATTTATTCAGGCGTCATGGTCTGGATGAAGCCCGTCTGGCAACACTCAGACAACGGGGCAATGCGATGAAAAAAGGCTGCCCTTTCCTGCCAACTACCTACCATCTGATGCGGGAAGGCGACCGGATGACCATCGGAGGTCATTCCTGGGAGGTCATCACAGGTTTTGGTCATGCTTATGAACATGCCGCTTTTTACTGCGCTGACTGGAATGTTCTGATTTCTGGTGATATGCTACTGCCAAGTATCTCGACCAATATTCCTGTTGTTGCCACCAACCCAGACGGCAATCCGTTGAAAGATTTCCTGGATTCGTTGCAGAAATTCCGGCGGTTGCCAGACAGCACGCTGGTCCTGCCTTCTCATGGACGGCCTTTCATCGGTATTCATGAACGAGTGGATTTCTTGGCGCAGCATCACCAGAACCGCTGCAACCTTGTGCTGGATTTCTGCAAACAGCCTCAGACGGCATGCAACATTATGTTGCCGTTGTTTGAACGGGACATTACAGATGCCCATCAATGCCAGTTTGCGATGGGAGAAGCGATTGCACACCTGAATTATCTGGAGCAGCAGTCACTGATTGTCCGGATAGACGATGATGGTATTTTCCGTTACCAGCGGAGATAGTTGGAAAGGACCATCCATTTGATTCAAACTGGCCTTTGCTACTGGACAGCTTTTCAAAATCCATCAAACTGCCCAGCAGGGAATTGTCTGGTAAATGCAGTGCTGTTTCCTCAGACACCCAGCATCTGGAGGATATACGGTGTCAGCACGCCCGTTAGAGTACCGTTCACAATCAGCCCTAGACTGGAATAAACACCAAGATGGATATTCTTGCTCATGCAATGGGATGTTCCAACGGCATGAGCGGCAGCCCCCATGGAAAGTCCCTGTGCGATCGGACTTTTGATGCCAACCAGTCTCAGGATTGGCAGACCAATGACAGCGCCAAGAATTCCAGTCAGGATAACGATGATGGCTGTCAACGAAGGAATGCCTCCGGTTATCTGGGAAACTTCCATCGCTAATGGGGTTGTCGCTGATTTTGGTGCCAGAGAAATGGCAACTTCTGATGTGGCTCCCAAGTATTTCGCAATCAGGAATGCGGAAACCGCACCGACTACGCAGGCAACCAGCTGACATGCCAGGATGGAGACAGTCTGTTTGCGGATCTGCTCAATCTGCATGTACAGCGGAATCCCCAACGCGACAATGGCCGGCTTCAGCAGGAAAGCGATGTATTTGCCTCCTTCGTTATAGGTTTCATAAGAAGTTCCTGATACTTTCAGCAGGAGAATGATGACAACTATGGCAATCAGGATAGGATTCAGGGCAACCAGCCGGGTTTTCTGTTGGATCAGCATCCCAATCCAGAAAACAGCGATGGTCAGGGTGACAGCAAACAGTTCACTATTCAGGAATTCAGTCATTTCCGCCCCCTGATCAGTTGATAGACCCATCCTGTCGAAACCAGCACCAGTATGGTACTGATGACGGTTGCAGCAACAATCGGTAGTAACTGCGCCTCAATGATGTCCTGGTAAAGCATCAGAGCAACACCTGGTGGCACAAAGAAAAGCCCCATATGGGCAATCAGAAAATCGGCAAAGCCTTTCACCCATTCCAGTTTGATAATTCTCACTTTCAGCAGTACGGTCAACAGCAGCATCCCAATCAGCGGGGCTGGGAAATTGATGTTGAAAACATGGACAAACAGTTCGGCTATTGCCAGACAGCCGAAAATAATCGCACATTGACGGAGCATTTTTCACCTATCTATTCATCTAATGTTGTCTGTCCATATAACCAACAGCAGGCAGGCAACAGGACAGAGCCGCTTGTTTTCCAGAAAAAGCAGGCTCCATCACGAAAATTTCTTATGAGTGCGCAATGGCAAGGGAGTGGGCACTTGCGTCCCTGCCCAGACAGATCCATTTTCCATTAAAAACGATTTGCGTTCTGCCTGTCTAAACAGCGTGCTCTGGTGTGAACACAGCCTATCTGCGCGAAAGAAGGGTTACTTCTGATCAGATGCCATTAGATTAGCACTTTTAACGGAAGGCAACACACTTTACCCAGAAAAAAGAGCCCTTTACTGTAAGGTTCTTGGCAGATTGGTTGCGACACCACGTTCTTTCAGAACCTGTTCAAGTGCTTGTTCGCATTCCAGACTGCCTGCGGCAATACCCTGTTCAAGCAAGGCAATCATTTTGCCAGTATCCTGCGGCACACCCTGCCCCTTACGGTATAACGAAGCAAACCAGAGGTATGCAGGATGGTATTGCAGGTCAATGGCTTTCTGCATCCAAGACAAGCCCGCCTCAATATCCTGTTTTCCATGCGATGCTGAAATCAGGCGGTATCCCAGCATCGCCATGGATTTCTCATCCCCTGCTTCTGCCACTTTCTGAAGCCATGCATGGCTTTTATCAACATCTTTCGGAACCAGAGCCCCTTCAAAATAAATGTCTGCCAGATGGTTGCCTGCGTTCAGGTAACCAGCTTCAAAGGCTTCTTCAATCCGTTTAAGTCCCGCTTCGACATCTTTCCCGCAACCTTCCCCTTTAAGTAGCATAGTACCGGAAGCAGTCTTTGCCGATAGAACGCCATCATTGCCTGCATGGGTCAACAATTCAAATGCCTTGACGGGGTCTTTTTTCACCCCCGTTCCTTCCTGATAAAACCATCCTAGGTTGCCGAATGCCCGAGCTTCATTCAAAGCCATGGCTTTTTCATACCATTCAACCGCACGGTTCACATCACGCACAACACCGATGCCCAACGAATAAATCTTGCCCATATGGAAGGTGGCACAAGGGTCTCCTGTTTCCGCCAGATCACGAATTGCCCGTACAGCTTTCAGATAATTCATCGCTGGTGCCACTGGCTGTGCAGCACTCATCATTTTATCCCGGGCTTCTGCCAGATGTGCTGCCCCATCGGGACTGTGGACTATATAACAGATGAAATCGCTCCTGATTTCACTGTCTGCGATGGCTTCCCAGATAATCCGGTCAATTTCTTTATCGGAGTGGCGCATAGGAATAATCCTTTTTAAGTTGATGCTGATGTTCCTGACAACAATAACATGATTGGTTTTCTCAGGACAGTGGCTTCATTGCATACCGGTCTTGCGGTATTGCCGCCAGTAGTTCACGGGTATAAGGGTGCTGGGGATTACGGTAGATTTCATCGGCATCCGCTGTCTCAACCATCTCGCCGTTTTTCATGACCATGACTTGGTCTGCCATGTATTTCACAACAGATAAATCATGCGAAATGAACAGATAAGATAGTCCAAACTCATCCTGAAGGTCTTGAAGGAGATTTAGTATCTGTGCCTGAACCGACACATCCAAAGCGGAAACAGATTCATCACAGAGTACAACATCAGGCCGCATCGTCAAGCAACGGGCTATTGCAATACGCTGGCGTTGGCCGCCAGAGAACTCATGGGGATACCGCTGGTATGCTTCAGCAGGCAGTCCCACCCGCTTCAGCCAGTCATGGGCAAGGTCCCTACGGTCAATAGCACTTTCCCCAATGCCATGCAGCACCATCGGCTCTGTCAGGATCTGTCCAACGGTAAAGCGGGGATTCAACGAAGCATGGGGATTCTGGAAAATGACTTGGATACGCCGTCTATAAGGTAGATATGCCTGTTCAGTCAGAGCAAGGATGTCTTTGCCATCAAAAATGACCTGACCGGAAGTCGCCTGATGCAATCGCATGACAGTCAGTCCCAGCGTTGTCTTGCCTGAACCAGACTCACCGACAATGCCAAGCGTTTTCCTACGTGGCAGGATGAAAGAGACATCTTTCACCGCATGAAAGACCTTTTTCTGGAAAAGGCCAGTCTTGATTGTGAAATCCTTGCAGATATGCTTTGCATCAAGAATGACTTCATCATCAGGCTGATAGCCCCGACTACGTTCTCCGATTGATACGGGCGCCCTGCCACCTGCTGCAATGATGTCATCGATTACCGGCAGATGGATGGGACGCTTGTCCATCGGAGGACGGCACAACATCAGTGCCTGGGTATAAGGGGCTGCCGGATGGGTAAAGACCTGTTCTGCAGTTGCCTGTTCTTTCACATTGCCATAGCGCATGACAATCACGTCATCCGCCATTTCCGAAACCAGTTGCAGGTCATGGGTAATGAATAGCACTGACATCTGATGACGTTCCCGTAAACCTTGGATCAGATGGATGATCTGCCGTTGGACAGTGACATCCAAGGCGGTGGTGGGTTCATCGGCAATCAGCAGTCTGGGTTCACAGGCAATCGCCATGGCAATCATCACCCGTTGCTGCTGACCGCCCGACAGCTGGTGGGGATACGCATCCACACGCCGTTCCGGCTCTGAAATCCCGACCTCTGCCAGAAGTTCCACGGCACGTTCTCTTGCCTGCACCTGATTTATCTTCTTATGCAATCTCAGGACTTCACTAATCTGGTAGCCGACGGTAAAAACAGGATTCAATGATGACATCGGATCCTGAAACACCATTGACATGGCTGTGCCACAGAGCTTACGGCGGTCTGCCATATCCATTGCCAGCAGCTCTTGCCCATTGAAGATAATCGATGATGCGGCATCAATCCGGGCAATATCCGGTGGCAGCAATCCCATCACCGCCAAGGCACTGACCGATTTACCACTGCCAGATTCACCGACCAAAGCAACTGTCCGACTGACGGGCACATCGAACGAGATACCTTTCACTGCTTCAGAAAAAGAGTTTTTTCCCGTCCTGAAAGAAACCCACAGATTGCGGACTTTCAGGAGAATGCCGTCTTCACTGGTATTCATGCATCCCCCTGTTTCAGTTTTGGATCAAGCGCATCCCGTAGACCATCCGTGAACAGCGACAGGGCAGTAATCAGGACTGCCATTGTCGCAGTCACTGTTACCAGCTGCCACCATTTGCCCAAAATCAGCTCATTCTGCGCTTCATTAAGCATACTCCCCCATGACACCATGCCAACAGGCACGCCAAACCCTAGGAAACTCAGGATGACTTCTGACTTGATGAAGCCGACAGCCATCAATGAGAACTGGACCAATGGGATATGGCTGATGTTCGGAAAGATATGGACAAATATCCGTCGCCAATGGGAAGCGCCGATAGCACCTGCTGCCATCACATATTCCCGTTCCCGGTGTTTCATATATTCGGCACGGACCAGACGGAAAACCCCTGTCCAGCCTGTCAGCCCAAGAATCAAGATGATGGTGAGCATCCCTTTACTTTGCAGTACCGCTGCTATCGCCAGGATCAGCAGCAGATACGGGATTGAGGTGAAGACGCTGTAAAACCAGTTCAGGCAATCGTCCAGCCAGCCGCCGAAATACCCCGACAATGCTCCCAACACCGTGCCGATAAGGGTTGCCACCAATGCCGCAACCAATCCAACCACAATCGAGGTTTCCGAGCCTTTGATGACTTTCTTGATGACATCGTGTCCCCATCTGTCTGCTCCGAACAGCAGGGTTTCCTGGCGGGGTGCTGTCTTGTCTTGCCCAATATCCTGCTGCTGGCGCTTACTGCGGATGGCATCCAGATCTGCTTGGAGCGGATCCTTAATGCCATAGTCCTGAATAACAGAACCTGTTGAAGAACGGTTTTCTTGGATTTCTTTCCGGAGCTGGCGGATGACATGCCGCAGGGGATCCCGTGGGTTTTCAGGCACCTCTCGGACTTTATGCCCCTTTACAGAACGGTCAGCTGCCTTTTCAGCGCCAACAAAATGCGGTGGCGCATAATGGACACCCACTTCTTTTTCCCAATCGGATGCAATCAGACCGACCAACGAAAGCAGCAGCATCCCGATGAACAGCAGCACAACCGCCAAAGAGACCATAGCAACACGGTCCGCATACAGACGTTTCCATGTCAGCTGCCAAAGACTGTCAGAAGGTGCAGGAAATTGTCCAGATGGTGAGTTCATTGCAACCGCACCCGTGGATCGATTTTTTGGTAGAGCAGGTCTGCCAGAAGATTGAAAATCATGGTCGCAATGGCGACATAGATAGTGATGGCTTTCACGACTGGAAAATCACTGCGTTCTACTGCCAGGATAATTTCACGCCCAATTCCAGGAATCGAAAAGAAACGTTCAACCAGGAATGCGCCAACCAGCAGAGATGGCAGGTTGGACATCACATAGGTTACGATTGGAATTGCCGCATTCCGCAGGACATGTACGCCAAGCACACGCTTTTCCGGCAAACCTTTCGCCCGGGCAGTCCGCACATAATCCTGTCCAAGCTCATCCAGCATGAATGTCCGGTAAAGTCTCAGGTTCGGTGCGATGCTGACCACCAGCAGAATCAGGATTGGCAGTAACGCGTACCGTAGGGAACTCAGCCAGGAAACATCCCATCCCTGTACGGGGAACCAGCCTAACCGGTAAGCCAGCCAATATTGGAAAACGATGATATAGACCAAGATGCTGACCGCCATGCCGACTGTGCAGGCAATCATAATGGTTCGATCAGTGAAGGAGCCCCGGATATAGGCAACCGCCAATCCCAAAGCAACTGCGACAACTGTTTCGAGGATGGTCAGGGGAATCAGCAAGGTCAATGAAGGTCCCATCCTCGAAACAATGATGTCTGAAACTGCTTCCCCAGTACTCCAGCTGTTGCCGAAATCGAAACAGAGGGTCTGTTTGATGAATATCCAGAGCTGTACATAAATGGGTTCATCCAACCCCAGCTGATGGCGGATATTAGCAATCTGTTCAGGATTTGATATCTTGCCCGCCAACACATATGCTGGATCGCCACCAACCCAGTTGAAGAGAAAAAAGACCAGTAGCAACACGCCCAACAGGGTTGGAACCATCTGCCACAAACGTCTGATGAAATAAGACATCATCTTGTAGAAAGACCGCCCTGTTCCAGGGCAGATCTACTCCAGTTATTTTCTCCGTTCAAGACCACTTAGGTCTCCATAGAAAGCGGCACTGTCAGGCGAACGCCCCAAGAAATAACGGACCATCCGGTCTGCCGGCAATTCACTGCCCCGTTCAAGGACAGTCTTGCGGTAGAACCGCCCGACCATTGGATTCATCAAATTGCCATTGAAGCGGGATAGCATATCCAATGCCAAGACTTTCGACCACATATAGCCATAATATCCTGCTGCATAACCACTGATGATATGGCTGAACTGACCTGGGAACTGGGTACCTGGGTCATAACCCATCGGAGTTGCGTCTTCAAGTTTTTCCCAGACGGTCATGACATCTTTCTCCTGATTGCCATAGAGCGCCATGTCATATTTTGCATACAGGGTCTGGCGGGAATAGAAAATCCCTCTGCCGAACTTACGAGAATCGTTGATTCGTTTCAGCAAGTCTTTAGTGACTTGGGGACAACTGCCTTGCGCATATTTCGGCAAAGTAGATAAAGTATCGTAGTTGTACGCCCATTCCTCAAACATCTGGGAAGGCGCTTCAACAAAATCCCGTTCTACACTGGTTCCAGACTGCTCCACAAAACGGGTTCTCGACATCACGCCATGCAGGACATGACCGAATTCATGCAACAAGGTTTCCAACTCATTGATATCCAAACCATCCCTATTGAGATTGGTTACCAGCACAGAAATTGGTAGACGGTCTTCCAAGGTACTAGATCCCTGAACGGGGAATGCAGCTGCATGACCGTATTTACCTTCGCGTGGGAATAGGTCAAGGTAGATGCCTCCAATAACCTTGTTTTCTTTCTTGTCAATGACTTCATAGTACTGGACATCATCATGCCAGGTCGGAACGCCTGATTTCTTGAATTCCAAGCCATATAAAGTGCTGGCAAGCCCCATTGCCCAATCTACAGATGCCTGAGTCGGGAAATAATGGCGGAGGTCATTCTGGTTCACCCCGAAATGCTGTTCCTTATACCGGGTAAGCCAGTAATTGGTGTCCCAATGATGAATATCAGACAACGCCTGTGGAATGCCTCTTACCTGTGCCTTGAACATTTTCAGGTCATGGAGTTCAACCTTCTCGGTTTCTGTCACAATTTTCTGAACATCATCCAAGAAACGGTCAACCACTGCCGGTTTTTTCGCCATCCGACGGCGCAATGCAAAATCAGCATAACTCCGGTAACCTTCAAGCATTGCCATTTCATGGCGGAGCTGGACGGCTTCCTGCAACAGGTCAAGATTCGCCTTGCCACCCCGGTTGATGAAAGCAAATCGGTATTTCTCCCGCGCTTTGTCATTGTTGGCATACTGCATGAATGGCAGATATTCCGGATAAGAAAATCCCAATGAATAAGCGTCGGTTTTCGCATCTTTCTGGAGACGATCCAGGTATTCTTTCGGCATACCATCCAACTCAGCCACTGTCATCGTGACCCGGTCGGGATTTTCCCGCAGGTTTCTGCTGAATGCCTGGCTGATTTCTGTCAACCGTTCCACAATCGCCCCGACACGGCGGCGTTTGTCCGGTGAAAGGGAAATCCCAGCATCTTCATAAGCACTGACAACATCCTGGCGTAGCTTACGTTCCTCATCATCATTGATACGGACAATCCGCATATTGCGGTAAAGATTCTCGTTCTGATAAACATCCGTGATGAACTGCTGGGTCTTAATCGAACAAGCATCCGCCTGCTTACGGACTTCAGCATCCGGTGATACCCGTCCCAACAGACTCATTGGCCCATCCAAATCTTCAATCCCCATCTGAAGGCGGTTCCAGCCGCGTAGGAAAGCATCAGCCCCTTCGAGGGTTTCAACCGGCAGGGCAGAAAGGTCATCCACCCCTTTCCTCAGGACATCCAACTGCGATTGGCACAGGGATTCTATTTCGCCTGCCGCAGGAACCTGCATGACAGGAGCAGGAGCCGCCACAACCGTCTGTGCGGCAAAAGAAACGCCCAACACTATCAACATGGTGCAGAGCAGGGATTTCACAGCAGGAATTTGATTTTTCATATGTTCAATAAATCAACGTGTGGAAATTAAAATGATACCTGATACAAGGCATGTTCCATCATTTCTTGGTCATATCGATATCACTATAAACCCATTCATTATGCATCACAGGATGTTTTTTATAACCGATGACATAAGGTTGAAGCAGCATGTTACGGTAACGGGCATACCCCATGCCTGTTGGCGTATAGACATCAAGCAGTCTTGCCATCTTATGGTACAGCAGATTACGCGCTTCACCGTCAGGTAATCCTGATGCTTCCTCATAAAGTGCATCGAACTGCGGAATGCTGACGCAACCATGATTGCTTTGCCCGATATGCGGTCCATAAAACAGCTGCATGAAATTGCTGCCATCCGGATAATCGGCTACCCATACCATTTCCCGCATCATCAACTGACATTGTTTCTCCGCCTTGAGTAAGTCAGGAAACGGACGGCGATCTTCCCGCATCTGGATAGAAAGACTGTCAAATGTTCGCTTCCACATTTCCAACTGCTGTTGACCGGTGGAATCTGCCCGAGCAGAAAACACTATTACCAAAGGAGAACCATCAGGCTGATGCCGCCAGCCATCTGAGCTCTTTGCATAACCATAGCGGTCAAGCAGGTCATTGGCGGTATCCGGTTCAAAACCGATGATGCCCTGATAAGCTTCGTCATACCCTGCAACACCAGGAGGAATCGGGAAATGCAACATGACTGCCTGACCGTTCCAGACGACATCAATTTCTTCTTGGACGTTATGCGCCATGATGATTGCCCGGCGCAGGGCGATTTTCTCATTCGACAGACCGCCAATGACTGGATCACGCATATTGAAATAAAACTGAATCAGTTCCGGCTCGACATACCGGGAAAGCCGTACCCCCTGTTCTGCCAACTCGGGCTTCAGCTGACCATCTGACAAAGCACGGGGAGCCAATGGTCCCTCCAGACTGAACAGATCAATCTCCCTGTTCTGGAACGCCAACCATCGGGACTGGTCTTCAGGAACCACATCAATCACTACTCTGCCAATCTGCGGCATCGCCTTGCCCTGCATCTCAGCAACAATCCGTTGGTCATCTGGATCATCCCCTGCCTCAAAATCCCAGACAAATCCCCGGTAATTGGGATTCGCCACCATCACCATCTGTGAACCGCGCCGCCAGCTTTCCAGACGGTATGGTCCTGTCCCAACAGGATTTGCCATAATCTGCCCATTGCGGTCACGGTAACGGTTCACCACTTCCCATGCCACAGCTGCTGTCGGGGTATGCGCTAGGATATGCAGCATACTGTAATCAGGATGCGTCAGATGGATACGGAAAGTGTAGCGACTGACCAATTCAAGTCCCGGAATCTTCTCCTTATAATCAAACCGACCAGTCTTTCCGGCTTTTGCCGCCAGTGCATCCAGACCGGCAATCTTGCCTTGGATCAGCCATCCCCATGCAGAACGAACAGCAGGATCCACCAGACGTTTCAGAGAATAGATATAATCTGCCGCTATTAGTTCACGACGTTTACCACCAAAAGCCGGATCATCGGCAAAATAGATGCCTTTCTTGACCGTGATGGTATAAGTCTTCCCGTCTTCAGAAATCTCTGGCAATGATTTCGCTGTTTCAGGCACCAGCTTGGCAGGACGGGCAAGATAGTCATAGGTAAGTAAGGGCTCATAAATAGAACGGATGACTTGGGAAGAATACAGATCGCTGGCAACCGCCGGGTCGAAACCCGTTTCCTGTGCAGTAAAAACCGTATGTAGCACCTTGCCAGGATCAGCAGGGTTGACTGCCTTCACTTCATGCATGGTTCCCCATATAACAGACAAAGCCAACAGAAGGCGGACAAGCCTGTTCAGAAAAAGCCTTCTCATATCAGTAACCTGACTATTCCCCTTCAATTATCCAACCCCTGATACCAAAAGCATGGAACAAAACACAACGACTTCCGAAAGATACCGCAATTATGTTCTCTGCATATCAGAAATTGAAACTTTTTGAAAGAAAATAGGCAATCCTGATGGTTTCATTGTATATTTAAATTTTCTTAACAGGAAATCTTAATCTCATTATGAAAAAATCATTTGTTCTCGGCGCCCTCGCCGTTGCCCTGATGTCTGTCACGGCTTCTGCAAAAGATATTGCAACCGTCAATGGGAAAGGCATCCCTGAATCGAAATCTGATGCCGTCGTCAAAAACTTTGTCGCCCGCGGAGCAAAGGATACTCCAGAACTTCGAAAGGGAATCCGTGAAGAACTCATCACGGATGAAGTGATGGTTCAGGAAGCAGAAAAACAGGGACTTGCCAATACCACCGAATTCAAGAACGAGCTAGATACCGCCCGCCGTGGCATGCTGAAACAGTCGTTGGCACAAGAATACCTGAAGAAAAATCCAGTCTCTGACAAAGATGTTAAGACTCAGTATGACCAGTGGTCTGCGGCCAACAAAGGCAAACAGTATCATGCTAAACATATCCTAGTTAAGACAGAAGCTGAAGCCAAAGACATCATTAGTCAGTTAGGTAAAGGTGGCAACTTTGAAAGACTGGCTTCTTCCAAATCCTTGGATGGATCCAAGACCAATGGCGGCGACTTGGGCTGGTCCCCTGCAACGGGTTATGTCAAACCGTTTGCCGATGCAATGATGGCCTTAGGCAAGGGACAGATTACGAAGACCCCAGTCCAATCTCCCTTTGGTTTCCATGTCATCAAACTGGTTGATTCAAAGGCACTGCCAACCTATGACCAGATGAAATCCCGTTTCAAAGCTGATATGGAACAGGCCAGATTTGGTCGGTATGTCCGTAGTCTGCGTGAAAAAGCCAAGGTTGAATAGTCCGCTTTCTGCTTTTTCATAAAATCTGATGCAAAATCCCCAGAACAAATCTGGGGATTTTTTGTTGCCAATATCAATCAACCATCATCAACGGTAGGTCCAGTTTGCGTTCAGCAGTCCCTGTGGATTAGCATAGTTCAGGAAATCACCCGCATTGCCATTACGAGCATCCTGCGCATAGCGTTCAATCGCACTGTTCAATACATTGAGATGATCCATGTTGCATTTCAGATAAATGGCGCGACGCTCCGTATCCTGACCCGG
>JBJEXA010000006.1:0-5064 GCA_051885335.1 Oxalobacter sp.
TATCGGTAAAAACTATAAAAAGCAAGAAAAATCCAATAAAAACATCATCTTGATTCAATTAAATGTTAATAAATATTAAAAATAACGACACATTTAAGCGAACAAAAAGCACTGATGAAATATTGAAGATCAAAAAGGAAATCAAAAAAATATTCCTGCGATATCCTTTAGATATCTGGTATATCGCAGGATAGAATGAAAATATTACTGAAGGGTTTCTGGTGCTGGTGTTCTCAGTGTTGGGGCAGAACAGTAAGATTTAAGCTGGCGGATATCCTGCTCTGCTTCGGCAGCCCGCTCTTCGTTGACAAACCTGGCTGCTTCAGCAATATCCGCCTCACTGCTTTCAAAACTGATGAAGAAAGATTCTCCTTTTTTGGTAATGATGAAAGCACTTAAGGTTTTCCCATCTGACATCTGGAAAACAGGTGGCAGGTTGTATTTATTTTCAAAATCTTTGAATGCGGCAGCAAGATCAGTTGTACTCATTGATAAATCCCTAAAATGTTTTTTCCAGCCATCAACAGAATTGGTTGTTTCAACAGCATAATTATGGTTCAATCAGATAACCGTCAGGGTCGGTGTAGCCTGAATCTTTCAGCAGCGTCAACTGCTCTTCGGAAAGAGGGAACCGTTCTTCTTTATACGAAACCTTGAAATTGCAGTCACTGACTTCTTCAAACACTTGGAGATTGAACACGATATCCTGATCATCCAGATAAAAACTACAGACCTCATCTGGCAGTTCAAACCCCAGTTGTTCCATAAAGTCCATAGAGACAGACTTTTCATCTGTTTTGGCAGAACCCGTCATCAATTCCTCCTGTCATTGTATCAGTGTGCAGAAAGCCCTATTGGGCAATGCGCGATATTGTACCGAATTGGCTGGATTCTAGCAGTCATTTTTGCCGTATCCTTTCAGACATAGAATCAGAACTGGAATATTCCCCCAAAAATCCTGAAAATCCTTTCAATTTCCATCAACGGTTAGCCACTTCAAACAAAAATAAGCTAATATTATGAAAAACATAGTCAACTGATTGTCAGGATGGGAACAAAACCATCCCAGTCTGTCGGGCTGTGTGGTATGGACTGAGTAGGGGAGTAGGAAATGGGAGCAGGCGACGAGCTAAAAAGGCAGGAAAACACCGTAGCAACGACCTCAGGTTCGACTGATGATGCAGACACGTTCAAAGCGTGGTCTGATTCCTACCGCAAAGGCAATATCGTTGATTTGTACCTGAACAAGTCAGGATACGATCAAGCCCAGCAGCACCCCCAGACAGACGATTCACAGTCTGCCAAGAGCTGGCAGAAATGGTTTGATTCTGATGAGCAGAGCCATACCACTGCCCCTATCCGGTTCAAGTCGGAAGAAGAAATCAAAAAAGCCCAGACCCAGGAACGTGAGATCAAAACACGTGTTGGTGTCAGGGAAGAAGAAGCACTTGCCCTTAAAGCTTGGCTTGATTGGTATGAAGCGGGTGATTCTGAGCGGTCCTTGCCGTTGCCATCGACAGAATCAGCAGCATCACGTCCTGATGTCCAGACTCGTGAAATCAAGACCCGCACTGGTGTCCAGAGAGAAGAGGCACTTGCTGTCAAGACCTGGCTTGACTGGTATGAAGCTGGTGATGATCCTGCCAACCAGATACCGGTGGAGCAGTCAACAGGTCCCACACCTGACCAGATTGAAAAAGAACTCAGAACCCGTACTGGTGTCCAGAAAGAAGAAGCCCAGGCAGTGAGATCATGGGTTGACTTCTACAATGCAGGCGATTTCCTGGATGCCTATCTGGAAAAGTCAGGCTATTGAGCAGTCTGGCGTTCCATCAGTCAAAGGCATATAATAACCGTTTCCACGCGCGGGCGTAGCTCAATGGTAGAGCAGAAGCTTCCCAAGCTTAAGACGAGGGTTCGATTCCCTTCGCCCGCTCCATGCCTGCTTTTTCATCTTCCCGATTTGACACCACCTGAAAATCTTCAGTAGAAAAACTGAGTTTTTTACAATTGGATGGTTCCTTGCCAGTTTTAATTATTCATTGTGCCGGTCCCAGTCGGTGTTTCCCGCTGATGGCCGCTACATCCATGCGGGTAATTTTCACACGATTGAACATCCGTTCATCAATAAGTTTCGTTCCAGGTTGCGATTCGTCTGAAAACCGGTTGATTAAGCCCCAGTCTGTGCATCTTTTTCTCATCAGATAATTCCATTTCCATCATTCCTTCAAGGATCAGGCTTTCATATGCCACCGAGGTCAGCTCATCATGCTATAATCTACCCGTGCTCAATGCACATTTTGGAAGGTCTTGCAAGTAGAGATCTATTTTGTGCGCACCGTGCATCACCAACTTAAATTTCCCCGTCAGCAATGGCGGGGATTTTTTGATTTTCTTCCACTCAACCACGGCAATCATCCCAGAAACTGTCCAGCCATATCATGGCTGTGTTATCGTATCCAATATCCGTCATACCTTCCAGACAAAGGGCGTTACAAGAAAGGAAAACACCATGAAAAACTCAAAATGGGTCTGTTTCACTGCCATTGCGCTGTGTACTGGCATATTGGTTGGCTGTGGCAAGCCAAGCAAAGAGGAAGTTGTTAAGATGGCTGCCAAAGAATTGGGGAAAAATGTGCCACAGCAATTAGATTCAATTACCACCCTGACCAAGGCAGAAGCCAACAATGGCACATTGAATCTGTATTACACCATTTCCCATCCAGACGCAAAGGCCAATGCTGTAGAAGTAGAAATGGGTATCCGGAACAATATCATCGAACAATACTGCTATAACGACCAAAACAAGCCACTGCGTGAAATGGCGATTGAAGTCAACCACAATTACACCGACTCGACTGGCGTTGCATTGTTCTCGATCAAGGCTGATCCAAGCCAATGTGTCAAAAAATAACTTGGCCTTGTTCTGCGGAAAAAGATGATAAAAAAGCCTTCAGCCGCATTTTTGCCTGGGCTATCAAGACAGATAACGGTTCCTGGTCAGTGGTTTCCTAGGGCAGGGGCTGTCATGATGGGTATTTATCAACATGACCTTATCCTCATGTTCAATCAACAGGTCGCCATCCCTGGCAAGATGCAGGGCAATCCTCGTATACAGTGACTTCCTTTTCCCGACCCGGCTTTTGTTCTGGATATAGATAATGTAAGGCTGTTTATGCTGGATATAATCCCGGATAACCTTGACCAACTGGCGGAAAATCCTGAACCCTTCCTGCGGAGTCGGTTTCTTTCCAGGCGTTCCAGGTTTACTATCACTGAATCCCCGCATCAGCATCAGCTCACCATCATCTGCAACAGCGGCTGAGTATTCTGGAATACCCGGTAAGTCCAACTCCAGGTCTTTCATGTAATCAACGCCCCTCATTGCCATCGTATGCTCCCTGTCTGTGTGATTACCATATAGTTACTGATTGAATTATCATGAATAACACTATATAGATATACAGTATTTTAAGTGGTCTGAACGGAACCGTCAATATTTCAGCAACTGGGCAGAGACAGTTACCTTAAATGTTCTCAAATCTGTTTGAGAGCCTGGCGGATCCAGGTGGCAATCTGGATAGATTTTCCCCATGTAAATCAGTCACAACATCGCACGAAACAAATTCCCTGTTTTTTTTAGGATATGTGGTTTGAATTAAACTCAAAAGAGAAATAAAAGACTATAATGAGGCAAAGGAAGAATTAGTTATACCAGACGGATATCAACCAACCACCTAATGGAGGGTACTATGTCAGAAAAAAACTATATTCTTACTGCGACAGACATGTCTGATTGGGCAAAGCATGCAGAGGCCAAAGGCGCTGCGATGACAAAGCTCCTGGGAAATGCAGAAATGCTCCTTGTCCATGTCCAGGAACAGCGGGGAGGCGTTTTTGCCATAGATTCGGCAAACGTTCTCGTCAACCAAGAGCTTTACCGCGTAGAAGTGGAAAAGGCCCTTGAGGAAACCGCCCGCAAACTGTCTGGAAAAGGCATCACCGTCAAGCCAATCATCCGTACAGGTAAGGTTGCCGACGAGATCAAGGCACTCATCAAGGAGAAAAAAGTTTCCTTGCTGGTCATAGGTGCCCACGGACAGGGATATCATTTCATGCCGATCATTGGAAATATCCCGGCAAAACTGCTCCAAGGCAGCGAATGTCCAACACTCATCATCAGACAGGAAGAAGAGCGGTCTTATAAAAAGGTCTTGATGCCGGTAGATTTTTCGAATGTCACCATCAATCAGATCAAACAGTCGTTGAAATTCATTTCTGATGATGCAGAAGTCATCTTGATGGGAGTCTGTGAATCGCCGGATTCCGATCTCAATTTCTATTCGAACGTTGAGCCAGCAGTCCTTGAAGCATACCGCCAGACAATCAAGGATAAAGAACAGGAAAAAATGGACCAGCTGTTACAGAAGGTTGGTTCCCTGCGGCAGTTCAAGACCCATCTTGAAATCGGTGTCCCGCATAAGGCAATCCTCAGTTATGCCAAGATGAACAACGTGGATCTGCTGGTATTAGGCAAACACCAGCGAATCAGACTTGAAGACTACCTGATTGGCAGCACCATCCATTATGCAATCAACGAAGCAGAATGTGATGTTCTGATTACAACATCTGCCTGACCAGAAAAGGGCTGTCCTCTATCGTCACGGTAGGGGCCAGCCACAACACTACTTCACCAGCTTGTCCAACCTGTCCTGAATCTTATAGGACAGGTTCTTCAGATGCTCGTTGGTTTCAGCCAGGTCAGATCCGTTTGGCAGATAGACGTGCTTGGTGATGCGTTCCCCGAACGCCTCATCAGAAAAGAAATCCGGTGAGGTCTCAATCTCAAGTATCTGGCGCACATCTGCATCCACCGTCCTTGCCGTGTAATCGTAGTAAAGGCAGTAGAGTTTGTTGGTGGAAGGGGAGTCATAACAGTCGGCGATCTTCGCAATCGCACCCGCCATGCCAGTCTCACCTTTTTCCATATGCTGCCAGAAATCCTGGACCGCCTGATCCAGCAGCTTCTCATCGTCCGTCAGAGGCTTTGCCTGCGCAGACAGG
>JBJEXA010000007.1:0-5028 GCA_051885335.1 Oxalobacter sp.
GACAGGTTATGTTGTTCTTTCCCGAACAGACGCCCTATGCCGGGCGTCTGTTTTTTTGCCTTTCTAAAAATTCTCCTGACAGCAAAAATCAATCCAATGAAAAATGCGGCCTTGATGGCCGCATTTCCATTTCAATGACAACAAAAGAAATCCTGTCACTAGAACTTATTCTCAGACGTTCCTAAACGGATGCCTTTTTCCTTGTTGATCTTCTCAACTGCCAGCAATGCAGCCGCCTGATCTGCTGTTGCATAATCTTCAAGAAGACTGTCGAACAGTTTAGCAACCATTGCAGTCAAAGGAATTTGAAGCCCAGCATCAGCAGCAGCGGCCATGATATTGGCATGGTCTTTTGCTTGGCTCTTGATCTGTCCACCTGGTTTAAAGTTCCTGTCAAGCATACGTTGCCCATGGAGTTCAAGGATACGGCTTTCCGCAAATCCTCCTCGGATAGCCTGCCGCATTGCAACAGGATCAGCACCTCCCGCCTGCGCCAACAACATGGCTTCAGCCACAATGGCAACAGTTCCTCCAACAATCAACTGATTGCAGAGTTTCGCAATCTGTCCACTGCCAACAGAACCAACCAAGGTTGGACGTCCTAGAACTTTGAACAAAGGCTCTGCACGCTGGAAATCTGCTGGATTACCACCAACCATAATCGCCAACGTGCCTGCTGATGCGCCAACAACACCACCAGATACAGGTGCATCCATGAATACCACCCGCTTTACCGCCAGCATCTGGGCAACATCAAGAGCTTCAGACTGCTTGGTGGAGCTCATATCAATGACAAGCATTCCGGCAGAAAGATGCGGCAGCATATCCCGCACAACATCCTTCACGACTGGACCTGCCTCCAGCATAGTAATGACAATATCTACGCCTTTGACAGCTTCCTCCAGTGTTTCAACCACCTGAGCACCAGCCTCAGCCAATGGCAGCGCCTTCTCCCGGGTCCTGTTCCAAGCTCTCAATGGATACCCAGCCTTGAGCAGACGGGAAGCCATGGGAAACCCCATCAGCCCAATACCAATGAAGGCAATCTCAGGCTTTTCTGCAGTGTTATCCACGTATGTTTTACCCGTATTTCAACAGACCATTATCAGAAGCGGTAAGCCCCACGCAGGACGATGAAGTTTTCACCATCATTCGGTTTCTTGATACCAGCGTTGGAATAATGCTGGAGTCTCAGACCAAGGTCAAAGTTGTTGTTGAAGACATAGCCAACCCCGATATGATCTGCAAATTCAAACGCTGTTGACATCTTATTATCATTGTTGTTGTAAGTTTCAGAAAAGAGGCTGGCACCAACCCCCCCCTCAACATAGAACCCCTTCTTGCTGACGTTTTCCCAACGGAACACCGGTGTCAACCCAATGACCGCCAAGTCCTGGTCTTCATTCTTGTCACGATGACGGTCTCCATGCCACCATCCCAGATTCAGATCCCAGTAACCATTCAGATGGTAGCCGCTTTCAGTCCTGAACCAGTCTTTGTTCCAATCCCATTGAAAACCGACACGGGCAAGCTGAACATGCTCACCTGCACCGACTTCGAAGGAAACGCCATCTGGCACAAAAGCACTTTTCGCTTCATCAGCCTGTGCCGCCATAGATACAACTGCCAGAGAAACAAATGCAGCTCCCAAGCATTTCTTCATAAATTTCATGATTCTCTTCCTAATTAATAAATTAATTAATCTGATATTAAATCCTTGTTGCAAGCTTTGAAGCAATGCCCGTATAAGTAGCCGGAGTCAGCTTCAACAAACCTTCTTTTGCTTCCTGCGGAAGATCCAGGCTCTGAATGAATGCATGCAGATCCTGTTTATCAATCCCTTTACCACGAGTCAATGCCTTGAGTTGTTCATAAGGATTCTTGATGCCATAACGTCGCATGACCGTCTGGACCGGTTCAGCCAAGACTTCCCATGAATTCTCAAGATCGTCGGAGATCCTATTCTTATTGACCTCCAGTTTATTCAATCCCCTCAGACAGCTGTCATATGCTAAAACAGCATATCCCAATGCAATGCCGATATTGCGCAGAACCGTCGAATCAGTCAGGTCACGCTGCATACGGGAAATCGGCAGCTTCTCTGCCATATGCTTCAGTAAGGCATTCGCAACACCAAGATTTCCTTCAGAATTCTCAAAATCAATGGGATTGACTTTATGCGGCATAGTGCTGGAGCCAACCTCACCAGCTTTGGTGACCTGCTTAAAATACCCTAAAGAGATATAGTTCCAGATATCCCTATTCATATCAATTAGGATGGTATTGGCACGGGCAACCGCATCAAACAATTCTGCAATGTAATCATGCGGTTCAATCTGAATGGTGTATTCGTTATAAGTCAGACCAAGACTGTTCTCAACCACATCTTTAGAAAAACTCTCCCAATCGACTTCCGGATAAGCCGAAAAATGGGCGTTGTAATTACCGACAGCGCCATTCATCTTGCCCATAATCTCCACTGCCTTGATCTTATCTGCAGCACGTTTCAAGCGGGAGACAATATTGGCAATCTCCTTGCCCAGTGTGGTTGGACTGGCTGTCTGTCCATGTGTCCGCGCAAGCATTGCCAATGAAGCATTTTCATGAGCCATACTGCGCAGTTTTTCAATCACTGCCTGCAATGCCGGTAAAACCACTTCATCGCGGGCAGCCTTGATCATCATGCCATGGGAAGTGTTGTTAATATCTTCAGACGTACAGGCGAAATGGATAAATTCCGCAACAGGACCAACCTCTGCAGTGATTGCCGGATCAACGTCCACATGACGGGGATTCAAACGTACCAGTTCCGGAGGCAACGCCAATCCGACAGATTCCTTTATCCAATACTCAACCGCCTTCACATCATGGTTGGTGATGGACTCAATCTCTTTGATCCTAGCCGCATCATCAACTGAGAAATCTTCAACAAGCGACTGGAGAAACCGCGTTGTTTTGGCAGAAAACGGCTTGATTTCAGAAAGCCCTGCCTGGGACAATGCCAACAGCCATGCCATTTCGACCTTGACACGGTGACGCATAAACCCTGACTCTGAAAGGATTGGCCTTAAAGCACCGGTTTTCCTGACATATCTTCCATCAAGGGGAGACAACGCTGAAAGAGCAGACAATTCCATAAGTGGCAATTTCCCAAATTGATACAATTTATAAGTCTATCACTTTCCTACCTGATAGTGCGCCCGTGTTATCCTGCCTGGCCTGTCTTGATGTTTATCAGACACGCAGACGATTGATTTTCCAACAAATCGATTGCCTACCAACAAACACTCTCTATCAATCATCAGGCGTGCAATGCGGAGGAATTGTCAATAATCCCTCCGCCTAGGCAAACTTCCCCATCATAGAATACAGCAGACTGCCCTGGCGTAATTGCCCATTGCGGCTGCTGGAATTCAGCCGAAAAACCGGAATCTCCACTCACAGCCAGCAGACAGGGAACATCTTTCTGGCGATAACGTGTCTTGACAGCCAGACTTTCCTGCACAGGGGCTTTCCCGGCAATCCAACTGGGCTGTCCAGCATTCAAGGAAGAAGACAACAGCCACGGATGGTCATGTCCTTGGACAACATAAAGCGTATTGGAAACAACATCCTTCCTGGCAACATACCAGGCATCACTGGTCCCATCTGGTTTCCTGAATGATTTCAATCCACCGATACCAATCCCTTTACGCTGTCCGATAGTATAGAAACTCAATCCGACGTGTTCTCCAATCTGCCTGCCATCAGGTGTTCTGATTGGTCCCGGCTTATAGGATAAATAGCGGTTCAGAAACTCACGGAAAGGCCTTTCCCCAATAAAACAGATACCTGTTGAATCTTTTTTCCTGGCATTGGGCAATCCAATATTAGCCGCAATTTTCCGGACTTCGGTTTTACGGATTTCCCCTAACGGGAAAAGAGTCCTGGACAACTGCTTCTGGTTCAGCCGGTGCAGAAAATAACTCTGGTCTTTAGTTTCGTCGGCAGCCTTGAGCAACTCAAACTGCCCATTGTTTTCCCTGACTTTCGCATAATGTCCTGTCGCAATCAACTGAGCCCCCAGTTGCATGGCATGATCAAGGAATGCCTTGAACTTGATTTCAGCATTACAGAGAACGTCGGGATTGGGGGTTCTCCCTGCTTCATATTCACGAAGAAACTCTGCGAAAACACGATCTTTATACTCAGCAGCGAAATTGACAACCTCAATATCAATCCCAATAACGTCCGCAACAGTCACAGCATCCAGCCAATCCTGCCTGGCAGAACAATACTGTCCGTCATCGTCATCTTCCCAATTCTTCATGAAAAGCCCGATGACATTATATCCCTGCTGTTTCAACAACCAAGCAGACACCGACGAATCAACACCACCAGACATGCCGACCACAACCGTTTTCCTAACCACAGCCTATCCCTTTCCAACAATCCGAGAATATAAAAGTGACAAGGGAACTCGGATTCCCCGCCGATATGCTTCAATCGTATCTAAAACCAGATGACTGCGGTGACAGTCCCTGCAGGCAAGAACCTCTTCATAAGCCATCCAATGGGTACGGATGATATCCGGATCCAGAACAGCATCCGTTTGTTCAATGAATTCCGCCGCAAAGGTGAACCGCAGGAAGGCCTTGGGTTCCCGGCCCGCCTGCATATACTCAAGCAGATTAACAGCAACCAATGCTACCGGGACAACCTGACAAGCAGTTTCCTCCATTGTTTCCCGAACTGCTCCTGATTCAACTGTTTCACCAGGTTCCAGATGCCCTGCCGGTTGATTCAAGCGGACACCGGCTTCTGTATGCTCTTCCACCAACAGATAACGTCCATCCTTTTCAACAATACAGGCAACCGTAATTTCTGGTTTCAACATAGTCAATAAAAGCAAAAATAGACTATTTATTCTATCGCATTGCCTTTGCTCATAGACAGCTTCATCCAGTTTTCAGGCAACGCTTGGACCACTCCAGACAACCTGTCAGTGGTCAAAATACCAATGAATCCTGAAAGATTTTGATTTTTTTG
>JBJEXA010000008.1:0-4988 GCA_051885335.1 Oxalobacter sp.
ATGAACCTCTTTCTGAAGCTGTGAAAAACGGAGTGTTTTTCCTGCAAGTTTCCAAAGGATCAAAGGCTTGTATTTACCACCGATCAGATTGATGGTGGTTTCTACAGGACAAAATACCGGGCGCTGAGGGTATCCAGCGATCTCTTTTTGAACTTCTGTCATATCCATTCCTTTAAAGGAATACACTATCTTTTTGGATACTATATATCAAAACAGTGCATTCTTGCAGAAAATATATCAATAGATAAAATGTCAAATAAAAATACTGTCTTCTATAGATTGCCAGACAACCATGCAGAAAGAACAGTTTGATATTACCGGTATGTCATGTGCCGCCTGCTCAAGCCGGGTGGATAAAGCTGTATCGGCTCTTAACGGCATTGGCGATGTCAGCGTCAACCTGCTGAAAAACAGCATGACGGTTACTTTTGATGATCAGAAGACCAATATTGATGCCATTGTCAGTGCCGTCAAAAAAGCTGGATATGGTGCCAGCTTGAAATCACCTATCCATCAAGAAATGCAGGCGACTTCCCCTCAAGCAGCAACAGAAACAGAAATCAGCCATATCCGACTCCAACTGTTTTTTTCCATTGCCTTCATGCTTCCCCTTTTCTATATCAGTATGGGACACATGGCAGGACTGCCCCTGCCAGCCTGTCTGACGGGACATGAAAACATAATGGTTTTTGCCTTTACCCAGTTCCTGTTGACAATTCCAGTCATCTTTATCAATTTCAGGTATTTCATCAATGGTTTCAAGACATTGACAGCTCTTTCTCCAAACATGGATGCCCTGATTGCGATTGGATCAGGTGCTGCCTTCGTTTCTGGTATCTGTTCGTTGTATAGCATTGCCTATGCGATGGGGCATGGTGATATGGTAACCGCCCATGATGCAGCAACGCATATGTACCTTGAATCCGCTGCGATGATACTGACCTTGATCACCTTGGGACATTTCCTCGAAGCACGGGCAAAAGGCAAAACATCTGAAGCCATCTCCCGTCTGATGGATCTTGCACCAAAAACTGCCGTCAAATTTGAAAATGGCACCGAAACGACTGTCCCTGTTGAAAGCGTCAAGGCTGGTGACATCTTGGTAATCCGGACCGGTGAATGTATTCCTGTCGATGGCATTGTTGTTGAAGGCTGGGGTTCAATCGATGAATCTCCTTTGACAGGAGAAAGCACTCCTGCTGAAAAATGGTCTGGAGACACGGTATCCGCTGCCTGCATCAATTTATCAGGACATTTCCTGATGCGTGCGACACGTGTTGGGGAAGAAACAACCCTTGCCCAAATCATTCGGCTTGTTGATGAAGCCACCTCCTCAAAAGCCCCGATCTCCCGTCTAGCTGATCAGGTTAGCGGCATCTTTGTCCCTGCTGTCATTGTTATAGCACTGTTTGCAGCAGGCACCTGGTTGTTATTGGGATATTCACTGGCATTTGCCATTTCAACCGGCATTGCAGTCCTCGTCATTTCCTGCCCATGTTCTCTGGGACTTGCCACCCCGACAGCTATTATGGTCGGTACTGGACGTGGCGCTGCCAACGGCATCTTGTTCAAATCTGCCAGTGCCATTGAACTGCTGAGCAAAGCAGATACTGCCGTCTTGGATAAAACCGGAACGATGACGTTGGGAAAACCCGTATTGACAGATATTCTGACCATAGATGGTTATGACCAGCAGTTCTTGCTCAGGCAGGCAGCTTCATTGGAAAACTGTTCTGAACATCCTTTGGGCAAAGCAGTTGTTGCAACAGCTGAAAAACAAGGAATCCCCCTCGAAAAGGTCTCGCAGTTCAATCAGCTGCCAGGAAAGGGGATTACAGGTGATATCCAAAATCACCACTATGCCATCGGAAATACTCAAATGTTGACTCATCTGGGTATTGACTATCCTATTAGAATACGGCAGATTGCCGATAGCCTGTCCGATGATGGCAAGACCGTTCTTTTCTTCATCTGTGATAACCAGCTGGCAGGCATTTTCGCAATCGCAGACGAAATCAAGCCCTCAACCCCTTATGCCATCCGTACCATGCAGTCTATGGGAATCGATGTCATCATGCTGACTGGAGACAATCTCAAGACTGCACAAGCTGTTCAACGAAAAACCGGGGTGCTTTCCTTCAAGGCAGAAATACTGCCACAAGATAAGGAAAAAGAAGTCCGGATACTGATGGAACAAGGACACCGGACCATTATGATTGGTGATGGCATCAATGATGCGCCGGCATTGGCACGCGCTGATGTCGGGATTGCCATCGGGACCGGGACGGACATTGCAATTGAATCCGCAGATGTCGTCTTGATGAAAAGTGACCTGCTGGATACCGTTTCAGCCATTCATCTGAGCAAAGCCGTCATGCGAATCATCCGGCAGAACCTCTTCTGGGCATTTTTCTACAATATTATTGGCATTCCGATTGCTGCTGGTGCTCTTTATTTCGTCAACGGCATGACCCTGAACCCTATGCTGGCTGCCACAGCGATGAGCTTCAGCTCCATTTCTGTTGTCCTGAATGCCTTGAGACTCCGTTTTTTCAATCCAGCTGTTCTCTTACCACCTGTTCAAAATCATGATCGGTCCACAGCAGAGACAGCACAGTCGCTATCCATTAAAACCATTGAAAGGAAAAATACGATGCAAAAAAACATCCAGATTGAAGGCATGAACTGCAACCATTGCCGTACCGCTGTCGAAAAAGCCCTCTCTGCTGTTCCTGGGGTCAACAAAGTTGATGTCAGCCTGGAAAACAAGAACGCCATCATCGAAATTGTCGATACAGTCTCCAACGATGCTCTAACAGCAGCTGTCACCGATGCAGGTTTTGAAGTCAAAGATATCGCATAGTCAGTTGTATCTTGCTGGATTATAGGATTTCCCGATACATGATCCAGCAACAGGTCCCCTTTCCACCACATCAGATTTTCACTAAAATGCCTACCGTTTTTCCATTGATTCCAATGGGCTGAAAAACCCATGCCATTAAAAAACATTTTAGATATTCTATTTTCTATTTAAAAACAATCTATTGGGACTGAACTTTAAGATTAGTTTCAATAACACGGTATCAATTGTTTTTCATGGATAGGCTTTTTACAGCTTAATACCCTGCATCAGATCCAATCCAAATGGCTGGTATGAGATGCTGTATGTCAATAAACATCATCCTTTTTGGTCAGGAGAGAATCTGATTTTGTTTTAACACTGAAACCCCAACGTGGCTTATGAAGAAACTTTCTTTTACGGTTTTAATTGCCGGATTTTCTGCTGGCACCGCATTGGCACAACCCAATGTGACCATCACCGGTCAAATTGACAATGGCTTTATCAAGGAAAACGGTTCTGACACCCGTATGTGGAGAAACCACGATAACCTGATCCGATTCAAAGGCAGCGAAGATCTCGGCAATGGCATCAAAGCAGTCTTCAACCTTGAAAACCGCCTGAACCCAAACAATGGCACCCGTTGTTCCGGCAACAATGCCGTCGATAAACTGCATGGGACCCCGGGCGTTGACTGGCAGGGAGCAGCCAATGTCGGCTTCACAGACAACGATATGGGATCTGTATTATTCGGCAGAACCAGCAGCATCACCATCAGCAATTACAGCCGGATTGACCCATTCGGCTATGATGGCATTGCTGGAGCTGGCGGAGCCTTTGACATCACCTATTCCGGCCAAATTTCCAATTCTGTCCGTTATGACAGTCCTCAATGGCATGGGTTCAGTTTCTCTGGCAGTTATTCCTTGGGAAATGAAAGCCATAAACGCAACACTGCCCCAAATACCATTAACTACCATGCTTACGGCAATGATGGTTTTGCAGCTGGCCTCGTCTATGAAAACGGGAACCTGTTGCTCCTAGCCGACTACGAACGCCTGCCAGACTCCGATAAATCTTGGAGTTGGGATGCCGGTGCTGCATATACCTATAACGATCTGACGTTCTCTGTCGGTTATCATGCCGTTACCATCAAGCGTGCCGCAGTGAACATCCTGATTGAAGATGACAATGCGTTGAAGCAGAAAAGTGCCATCGCAGCGGTGAACTACGCGTTGGGTCCTCATGCCTTTAAGTTTTCCTACAACTGGCAACGCGCAGAAAGCAACGGTGACTATGACGGTTATGCCAACAAATATGCTTTGGGATATCTCTATGCTTTTTCTAAACGGACATCCTTCTACGGTCATATCGTCTATGTTGACAACTCCAATGATGCTGTCGGCAGATTGTACAACAGCAATGGTACAGAACAGGATTCCATGACGGGTATCCAACTGGGTATCACACATAAATTTTGACACCAGTTGACACATATTTTTCTGTCAAAAACATGTCAATTAAGTGTCATTGACACTTAATTGACACATGGTTGATCTCTTAAAAAACGTAGCGGTTTTCTGCTTTTATCCTAAAAAAGAGAGCTACATCCATTTACCGCTACTTTCAGTCCAAACACTTTTGTTTTTCTCAAACCGTCTTTCCTCATCCTCTAAATCAGTATGCCAGTCTAGGGAACTCATGGAGATTTCCATTCTAAAATATTTGAAATTTCTTTCCGAATATATTGTTTTATAAAAAGAAAATGTACTCCATGCTTGACAAGTTCATGAACAGGAAAACCAAGGAAAAACGAAAAAAAAGGAAGGCTCCTGACAGCAGGAGTCTTCCACAAATAAGAGAATAGATCTGATATTTCAGTCTGATTCGATAGGAAGCATTTTCCATGCCACAAATCTAATTTCTGTTTTAATGAAGACATGATTAAGAAAAACCTGAACTGGCACAGCATTTGCATCACAGAACTGTGATCTTTGCATCTGCAAAGAGGGGCTGTATGTTGTTGAACGGCTATATATATACAACAGCAAACAGAAATTTCTTTGTGAGAATAGTTCTTAAGGAGAGTAGATCTATGGCTACACAAGAAAAATACCCTAACCGGGTAGTGCAGCTTTTCCTCGGTATC
>JBJEXA010000009.1:0-4980 GCA_051885335.1 Oxalobacter sp.
TTGTATGTCTTTTGCCCATTAAAATCCCCGTTAAGTAATGGTCTACTTAACGGGGCATAGTTCATGAGCGGTGTCTTGCCCCGATATGGGAGTGGAATTATCTAGGCTGAGGACCAGGGCCTTGTGGTCCACTTTGATATCCTTGTTGCGGAGTACCTTGGTATCCCTGTGAGCTTGGTCCTTGCTGAGGACCGCCTTGATGGCTTTGATGGCCTGGGTTTGGCTGATGGTTGCCCTGGTAGCTTGGCTGTCCTTGTTTTTGCTGTGGCGCACCTTGATAACCGTGGTGGTCAGGTCTCATTTGGGGACCATTTTGATAGCCTTGTGTCTCTGATTCGTGTTGTGATTCCCGTGCCTCAGAACTTTGATGAGGGGCTGGCTGGTATCCTTGGTGTCCTGGTCCCTGCTGTCTTTGTGTCATAGATCCATATTTAGGTGCCTTGGCAGAGGAGTATGGTCTCTTTTGAGGGGCTTTTCTGGCAGGTTGTTCTGCGAAAGCTGTGGCAGCGAATGCCATGAGTGTTGCGGCAAGAAGTGTTTTTTTCATGATGAATCCCTTAATTGAATAAAAAATCAGCAAGGCTGTTTTTGCCTATTCCGGAAATCGTATTAAACGTACTTCATCAGGCAGTATATACACGCATCAAGATGGAAAGCATTTGTTTTTACAACTTAAAAGAGGGGAAAAAGCCAGAACAGTCAATCCAGCTGACTGACGCCTGCTCTGGGGAAGGAGAGTCTATTGTCTCAGCGGAAAGTTTTCAGGATATCTGGATAAACGGGGTAAAATAACGAATTTTTGAAAGCCCCTTCAGAGGGGCAGGCAACAGGTAACGTTTGACCGATGGATATCGACTTGGATATAGACTGGGCGTTGGTGTTGGGGGAATTGACCTACAATCCCAAGTCTCCGATGATTTTCAGTAGTGGTCTGTTCTTATGGCTGTTTGCCATTTTCTCGCTGATTTATTGCTGCCTGAAACGTACGGATACTATCCGTATCCTGTTTGTCACGCTGTTTTCTTATTATTTTTATTACAAGAGCAGTGGTGTTTACGTTGCGTTGCTGTTTGTCGTGACGCTGTCTGATTTTTTACTGGGCAAGGCGATATACCGTTTACAGATTGCAGGCGGTGCGGATAATCCTGATGCCCATAAAGCATGGCAGAGGCTGCTGCTGTTCTGCAGCCTGTTTGTCAACTTGGGATTCTTGGCATACTTTAAATACACGAATTTCTTCTATGAATTTTTCTGTTCTTTCTGGAATGGTAAGTTCGAGCCTTTAGATATTTTCCTGCCGGTTGGTATCAGCTTTTTTACATTCCAGTCCATCAGTTATGTGGTCAGTATCTATCGGAGACAGCTGAAGGCTTTGGACAGTCTGTTGGACTATGCGTTTTATGTCAGTTTTTTCCCGCAGCTGGTGGCTGGTCCGATTGTGGATGCCCGGGATTTTGTGCCACAGATCCACAAGCCGTTGATTGTCACAGAAGAGATGTTTGGCAGGGGTGTTTTCCTGATTATTGCGGGGCTTTTCAAAAAGGCGGTAATCAGTGATTACATCAGTGTCAATTTTGTTGAACGCATTTTTGATGACCCAACACTGTATTCCGGGATTGAGAACCTGCTGGGGCTTTATGGATATGCGCTCCAGATTTACTGTGATTTTTCAGGATATTCCGATATGGCAATCGGGATTGCGTTGCTGTTGGGCTTCAAGTTTCCGGATAACTTCAATTCACCGTATAAAAGTACCTCAGTTACGGATTTCTGGCGGCGTTGGCATATCAGCCTGTCTCATTGGCTACGGGACCATCTTTATATCTCGTTGGGTGGTAACCGGCATGGCAAGATCAGGACGTACTTCAACTTGTTCATGACGATGCTGTTGGGTGGCTTCTGGCATGGCGCCAGCTGGAATTTTGTTGTCTGGGGGGCTTTGCATGGGGCTGCGTTGGGCGTTCATAAAGCATTCCGAAGCCTCTTCGGCATTGATCCGAAGCAGCAGGCAAAAGGCATTGTCGGGGTGATTGCCCGGGTGGTGACTTTCCATTTTGTGGTGTTCTGCTGGATTTTCTTCCGCAATACGTCTTTCGACCATTCGTGGCAGATGATTATGAAAATCGGTACGGAGTTCAATGCAGGGCTCCTGCCTCAGATCTGGGATGGCTATACGTTGGTCATGTGCATGATTATTGTTGGGTTTGTCCTGCATTTCCTGCCAGACCGTGTTACTGAGCTTTGCCAGAAAGTGGTGACCAAGCTGCCATTGGTCTTGAAGGCTGTACTCATTACGGCAGTTATTTACCTGATTATCCAGGTGAAGAGCAGTGACATCCAGCCATTCATCTATTTCCAGTTTTAGCGGGGGAAGAAGCAGATGAAGAACAGAATCTTCCACGCTTTTCTGCTGACGGCGATGGTCATTGCTATGTTGTATGGATTGAGCTGGCTGCCTGAAATGGAAATCATGGATGTGAAGACAAAGCCGGTTGATCTGTTGGCAGATATCCGTCCGAAACTGCAGGATGCTGAAGGCGCATCTGATGGTGCAGAATCCCAGGTGGCAGTTGCCCCAGTGGATGCAAATGGTTTACGTAATTATGATCTGCCAATCCAGGACAACCTGATGCCGATTGAAGATTATTCTTGGAACAAGGGCAGTCCTGACCTTTATGTTGGTCATGGCATGGGCTTTTTCTATGATGCGTTGGATAAGGTTCAGACGCTGGGGCGTCCTGTCCGTGTTGCATATTTTGGTGATTCATTCATTGAAGGCGATATCATTACGCAGGATTTGAGAGCGATGCTCCAGTCAAGGTTTGGTGGTTCAGGGGTCGGTTTTGTGGATATTGCCTCACCGACAGCAGGGTTCCGTGTTTCTGTCCGGACAACGTCAAAGGGCTGGGCATCTTATGCAGTGACGGACAAATCTGGGTTTGATGCCAACCGTCAGGGTATCAACGAACGTTATTTTGTGCCTCGTGGGAATGGACAGGTGACGCTGGAAGGCAATGGCGCGATGAAGACGATGCATCAGGATGCCTGGGAAGTTACGACATTGTATTTCCGTGCGCCAAGCCGTGCGGTTGTCACAGGGCGTTTGGGCGATGGGGCAGACCAGACATTCACCATTAGTGGGTCTTCAGAGGTTCAGCAGGTTCAACTGGCAGGCCGGGCAGAAAAGGCTTTTTGGTCGGTACCGGAGGGAGCCGGTGTTTTCTTCGGGGTTGGCCTGGAATCCCGTCAGGGCATTACGGTTGATAATTTCTCAATGCGTGGCAACAGTGGAATGACACTGTCGAAAGTGCCGGAAAATACGTTGATGCAGTTTGCAGCAGTCCGTCCATATGATCTGATTGTCCTTCAGTTTGGTTTGAATGTTGCGAATAACAAGCAAAGTGACTATTCCGGTTATGAGAAGGAAATGGAAAATGTTATCTGGAAACTGGCAAGGGCGTTCCCAAAGACTTCAATTCTGATTGTTGGGGTTGGAGATCGGGGTGAGCGCAAGAATGGCGGTATCGTCACCATGGGAGGCATCAAAGCATTGGGGCGTTATCAGCAGCAGATGGCATTCAAGACAGGTTGTGCATTCTGGAATCTTTATCAAGGGATGGGCGGATCAGGCAGTATTGTGAAGATGGCAGATACGAAGCCAGCGATGGCGAACAAGGATTACACCCATATCAATTCAAAAGGTGGGCAGTTTGTTGCACAGCGGCTCTTTGATGCGTTGATGCATGGGTATGATGAAAGGAAGGGGAAAAATAAATGAGGTTATCCAAATCATGGAGACTGGCAGGGACTTTGGCATTGGCAGGCGCATTTCTGGCAGGGTGCACTTCGACCAAATCGCCAAAACCTGTTCCTCAACCGCCCAAAGATATGACACCTGAACAGCGGCTGATTAACATGGGGTTCAAGAATACCCGTAAGAACAGGCTTTACAATGCACAGAGCCTGAATGGTTTTTTCCAGAAGATTGATGACCGTGCCAATAGACAGGTCCGTATCGTCCAGATTGGTGATTCGCATGTCAGAGGGCATATGTTCCCAGCTGCTTTGCGCCAGAAACTTGCAGCCAGGTGGGGAAGTCATGCCATGGTCGATAAGACTATCAATTACCACACTACAGCAATGGCAGAGGAAACCGGAGAGAATGGTTTTATTTTCCATGCAAAGGGCAAGAATGGTTGCACGATTGCTTATTACTTGAATGAAAACCAGTTAAATGAGCTTGCCAGGCTCCAGCCAGACCTGATTATTGTGTCAGTAGGAACCAATGAAAGTCATGCCAAGTTTGATCCAGTGACTTACCGTGAAAAGCTGGATACATTTATCGCTGAGATGCAGTCAAGGCTTGCGGCAGAGGGCAGAGATGTGGCTTTTCTGTTGACAACACCACCATGCAGTCATATCTCGAAGACTGAAATCGTAGAATATGTCGATGACGAAGGTGAAACACGGATTGAAAGTGTCAAGACAAAAGAGCCTAATCCGGTTGTAGCGGATGTCGCATCGTTCCAGGCTGGTTATGGTGATATGAACAACATTGCAGTCTGGAATCTGTATGACACGGTTGGAGGGAAAGAAAGTGCCTGCAACAACTGGTGGAACGGTGGCTTTATGGCGAAAGACGGCATCCATTACACTAAAAAAGCCTATACCCTTCAGGCGGAACTGCTGGGGCAGGCTATTTTAGATGCCTATGACAGTTACCGGAGAGCAAAGATCCGGTATCGGTAAGCTGCACCAAACTCGTTCGTGAAAGCGCCAGAAGCTGAACATAATTTTGGCGTTGTTCTATCTTGAAATGGATGAATAAGGTCGCATATAAAATACAGGAGACTGTTTCCCACCGTCTTTTCAGGAAATTCAGCTGTCAATTGTTGTTTTTTTTGTGAGTTCTTTAAAAAAATAAAAAACCAGTTGACAGTATTTAGGGGATAGGTGGATAATTTCAATTCTCCGCATTTG
>JBJEXA010000010.1:0-5025 GCA_051885335.1 Oxalobacter sp.
ACAACTTCTGCAAAAAGTGTGGCAGAAGCACAGCAGATGCGAAAGTCAGCATAGACCATTTGGACGGTCATGAGTTTGAGTATTACTGCGCAGACCTGCTGGAGAAGGTCGGGTTCACTAATGTTGATGTCACAAAAGGTTCCGGCGACCAGGGAGTTGACATCATAGCCAACAAAGGCAAGCTGAAATATGCAATCCAGTGCAAATGTTATTCCAGTCCGCTGGGCAACACCCCAATACAGGAGGTTTTCACGGGTATGCATTTCTACGGGTGTGATAAAGCTGCCGTGATGACCAATTCGACATTCACGCAGGGCGGGAGGTCGCTTGCGCGGAAAACAGGTGTCGAACTGTGGGACAGGTCCGAAATCGAGAAGATGATTGCCTATACAGGACGCCCACGGAACACAGCAAGCCGGCAGGACATCAACCGAAGCCAAAGACAGTCAGAGGTCTTAAGGGAAGTGAACCAGATTCTGAATGGCCCGTCTACCAAAAAAGGTTCAAGAAAAGGCTCAGGGGAAAATCAAATAATAAACGTGATAGGTCGAATAATTTTCTATGTGTCCGTGGTATTCGCCGTCTTCATTATCATCGGCGCTATTGTCGCAGTACCCAAGTGAATTGAACATTGACCAATGATCAGGTCTGCCCATACCGGCAGTTCTTGGTCAACCGCATCGAGACCAAGTCCTGCGAGACAAGCAGTGGCAATTCACGCACCGACTACACGGTTTACAAAAACAACAAGGTTGTAGAAAAATACTGCGATGGAGACAGCAAGAGTCCCGTACGGAAATTAATGAGACCGGTGTGCACTTGTAAACCTCCCAATTTGAGGCGATAAACGTTTCTGTAGAAATTTCAAAATCTGATAATTTAAGAGAAAATCAGAATGGAATTGCCACAAATGGAACAAGACAAGATCAATGACATCATCGGCCGGCTTGATGTCGAAGGCATCAAGCTGGAAGAAATCAACACCTTCATCATGGGTATGCGCAAGCACCTGATGGAGAAAGGGTTTTTGCCTATCTCTGATAAATGTCCACAGAAATCGTTATAGGCTCGTCAAGGGCGATTACCCACCAATTTGCTCTTTTTGTTTGATTTAATCCTATAGCTGTCTCCCATAATTGTTACCGGCGTGCAATGGTGGAGCAGGCAATCCAAAATAGCCACTGTTGCATCGCAAAATACACCCCCACTCTGTAATCGGTCTGTTGCTGGTAATGATGCACTTTCTCTCATACCGCCTGCATACCAGCTGGAACAGCATATGGGCAACTCCAAGTGAGAATGGTAGATAGCCCAGTATCTATAATCATCAGATCCGGTTTTCTATATTGGGCTATCTTTTCGACTAGGTTCCCCTCACTTGAATGGAAAGGTATTTTGAGTTAAGTGGCCAAACACCGTTTACAGATGAAATTCTTAAAAATTTCTGCTATGAATCAGAGGAAATCCAGAATCGGAATTATAAGACTGAAATGGAGTTAAGAAAATTGAAAAAATGTCTGTGAATCGCACAGTTTAGTTATCTAGCACAGCCCCACTTGAATTTGTTTGTGTTGACTGTAATTGAGAAGGTAAAGGTTCAACTTTAACCCCGTTCATTTGTTGTTCACAGCCTTTATCTCTCCACATAGTATGTAATTTTAGGTAACGCTCACGAGCTGCTTTAGCTTCAATAGTATGAGCATCGCTGGTATCCATAAAGAACCAAGGTACAATTAACAGGGCACCAGCAACACCTAATCCGACATTCTTTGCAATCTGACCATTTTTTTCTGAATCAGCTTCTGCAACAGAATTTCTCATTTTCGACATTTCATCAAGAATACTTTGACAAGACATCATAGTGTCACCTGGTTGAGAGGTCTGCACAGGCATAGGGGTAGTATGAACACAAGCAGATAAAAAGCAAGGAAGTAGGATTGCAAGAACAATTTTTTTCATAGGATTACCAATCTGGTAAGGAATAAAAACTATTTTGAGATTCACTTTTTAGTCTAAGAGAATATTCGGAGGGGGGGGGATATTGTCAACATCTTTTCTGTCATTGTCAGACAATATCAGGCTACATCCACTCCCATGAAATCAGGGCACACAGACAATCTCCTGACTTCATCAATGCGCCACCAAATTAGGTAAACAAGTAGAGATTTCTATACGAATATCCCAGTTGTGCCTCAGTCCTCCTAGAAGCCCCTATCAAACAACGGACTGATACGTTTATGCATTGGCGTCAGGATCATTGTCTTGCTGATTGTTTCCGATTTACTTATCGGCACCCTGATGGTCGTGATTGCCTTTGCAATGTCCAGTACCCTATCAACGCTCATGCCAATTACCTTCCCGTTCAAGACGCCTTTCAAGTTCCTGGTAAACCTTCAACGCAATGAAGCATATGCGGACATAGGCTTCAATGTGTCTGCGCGTGAAATGGAAGACAGGTCTGATCTCGTGCTTTGATTTCGATATCCTGAATACCCGCTCAATCCGCTACAGATTCCCGTATGAATCAAGAATCTGGCTTGCCAGACAGGTCAGAATTGGTGATGAAGCCCTTTAAGTCCCCATTTTGCATCGTCAGCAATCCTTGCTCGGTTGATGCTGATAGCATTTTCAAGGGAGCCGTTCTGGAATGAACGGCTTTTTGCATGGCTTTCGTTGGAAAGAGTTATTTCAGGGCTTCCAACAGATCTGCACGGATTTTCTCAATCGGTCCGACACCGGCGATCTTGCGGTATTTCGGCGCATCTTTGCCACCGGCGGCGGCTTCTTTGCCGTAATAGTCAACGAGGACTTCGGTCTGGTCATGATAGACCGCCAGGCGTTTTTTCACGGTTTCTTCCTTGTCGTCATCACGGGTGATCAGGTCTTCCCCAGTGACATCATCCTTGCCTGGCACTTTGGGTGGATTGTATTCGACATGGTAGGTTCTGCCAGAGGCAGGGTGGACACGGCGGCCAACCATGCGGGAAACGATGACATCATCCGGAACATCGATTTCAACCACAAAATCAACCGTGATACCAGCAGTCTTCATGGCTTCTGCCTGGGCAAGTGTGCGGGGGAAACCATCGAACAGGTAACCGTTTGCACAGTCAGGCTGCTTCAGGCGGTCTTTGACCAGGTTGATGATGAGGTCATCGGAAACCAGACCGCCAGATTCCATGACTTTCTTGGCTTCCAATCCCAATGGGGTACCTGCCTTGACAGCGGCACGCAGCATGTCACCAGTGGAAATCTGAGGGATATTGAACTGTTCACGAAGGTAGGTTGCCTGGGTTCCCTTGCCGGCTCCAGGTGCTCCCAATAAGATAAGACGCATAACCAAAATCCTTATTAGATTGAAAACGGAGGCACACTTTCAAGCAGGATGCCAAAGACATCAGGAGGTCTATGTGCCTGTTGGAAATAGACATTTTACCAGAATCCCTCCCGGTACTCAGGATTTAGGAAATCATCCTTCAAGATGGCTGCTGTTCCGCATAGGTCTGGCGTACCCGTTCAAGGTCTGCCGGGGTATCAACACCAGCTTCAGGAATCCTGTCAGTGACATGCACAGCGATTGGATAGCCATGCCAGAGTACACGCAGCTGTTCCAATGATTCAATCTGTTCTATCGGGGAGATTGCCAGGGAAGAATATCTTTTCAGGAAATCGTTTCGGAACGCATAAAGCCCGACATGGCGCAGGGCTGGCAGATTGGGATATTGTTTCTCTGTTTTTGCATAGCCATCACGGTACCAGGGGATGGCTGCCCGGGAGAAATAAAGTGCCCGGCTGTTTTTATCCAGGACAACTTTCACATAGTTGGGGTTGAAGATGTCTTCCGGTGTTTCCAATGCGTGGGCAGCTGTGGACATCGGCACGGTATCTGAAATCAGGGATGCCGTTGCGGCAATCAGCACTGGGTCGATCAGGGGTTCATCGCCTTGGACATTGACGATGGTGGCATCGTCGGTCCAGTCCATGCGGGAAGCAACTTCTGCAATACGGTCTGTACCGGATACATGGTCTTTACGGGTCAATACCGCCTTGACCTGATGTGCGGCACAGGCATCGACAATGGCACTGTCATCTGTGGCGACGATGATGTCGGCCGCACCTGATTGGGATGCCTGTTCAGCAACACGCACAATCATCGGTTTGCCACCAATATCGGCAAGGGGTTTGTTGGGCAGACGGGTGGACGCCAGCCGCGCAGGGATAATGACGTAAAAAGACATGGTTTGTCCTGTTGGTTGGATATGTTAAAAAGATTCGTCTGGAAATTTTTCGATTTTGCGTGCCTGGTCTTCCCAGAGGATAGGGATGCCGTCACGGATCGGATAAGCCAGCCGGTCAGGGCGGCAGATCAGTTCCTGCTGTTCCTTGTCATATTTGAGCGGTCCTTTGCAGATCGGGCACACGAGGATATCAAGCAGTTTTGAGTTCATGGCATTTCTCCACAATTTTGCTTTCCAGCGAAGGATTGTCAATGTCAACGGTGGCTGGCACCACCCAGATCCGTTCATCTGAAACCAGTTCTGGATGCTGGGCGCATTTCACCGCATCTTTTTCTGTAATCAGGATAGTTCCTGAAGAGGTGTTCCTGAAAGGGTTTTCTGAAAAGCTGTAATGGTCAGGCAGTGGCATTTCTTCAAAGCTGAGATGCTGTGCTTTCAGAGAAGCAAAGAAACGCCCCGGGTTGCCGATGCCGGCCGCAGCGGTGATTTTCCCTTTGATCTGGGGCAGTGGCTGGACATTGCGGCGGTTGGCAAGCTGTTCAGCGGTATCCGTCTTCAGTTGCATCAGGAACATATTGTCTGTATAGATGGGGTTGTTCGGTGCCGGGTAGTTGTGACCGTTGATGATGGTGAAATCCCCCCGTCGTGAAGGCGGTTCACGCAGGGGACCGGCAGGCAGCATCCATTGGTTGCCGGCACCCCGGCCATCAAAGAGCAGGATTTCAATGTCCCTGGCCAGCGCGTAATGCTGTAAACCGTCATCAGAGATGATGATGTCTGTTTCTGG
>JBJEXA010000010.1:5125-19779 GCA_051885335.1 Oxalobacter sp.
ATGCTGTAAACCGTCATCAGAGATGATGATGTCTGTTTCTGGATGTTCCGCCAGCAGATGCCGGGCAGCAGTAACACGCTTATGGCAGACCACCAGGGGACATTGCGTCCGCATGGCAATCAATAATGGTTCATCACCGACCTCAGCGGCTTTTGAAGTGCCGGGGTCCACAGACTGTGGTTTGTCATTGGAAGTACCGTATCCCCGTGAAATGACACCCGGCGTGAATCCGGCTTTGCGCAGGATTTGAACCAGCCAGATGACCAATGGGGTTTTACCGGTGCCACCGACAAAGATATTGCCAACGATGATGACGGGAACCGGCAGCCTGGTGGACTTGAAGAAACCTGTCCGGTAGGCAAACCGGCGGAAAGCGGTAATGCCCTTGAAGAGCAGGGAGAGGGGATACAGGAGAATGGCAAGCAGACCTCTTCCCAGCCAGACACGCATCCAGAAATGCTCACGGCCGGCTTTCCCGCTCATTGGCTGTCCTTTTCTGTTTTCACGGTGGCGAATGCCAGCCGTTCCAGCCCTGCCAACCGCACAGCCTCAAGGACACTGACTACGGATTGATGCCGGGCATTGCCGTCTGCGGCAATGATGACGGTTGGGTTGCCATCGGCCAGCAGGTCAGCCCGCTGACGCAGGAAATCTGCAAATTGGGCGGGAGGCAGGGGCTTGATGGTTTCGCCATTGACCATAACCTGACCGGTTGCGTCAATCGCAATATCCAGGTTCTGGCGATGTTCAGCCGCATTGTCGGTGGATGCTGTTGGCAGTGAAATCTGCAATTCAGCATATTTGCTGAATGTCGTGCTGACCATCAGGAAAATCAGGATGACCAGCAGAACATCAATGAATGGAATCAGGTTGATGTCTGGCGTGTCACTGATTTTATGGCGACGGAAATCCATGATACGCCTGCCTTTATCTTGGATGGCGTATGGCAGTGATGGCATCCACCAGCTTGGAAGCCTGGGCTTCCATCTGGATGAGGAAGCTGTTGGTCAAGGCCTTGAAATGGCGGTAACAGATCAATGCCGGCATCGCAATCAGCAGACCAAAGCCTGTGTTGTAAAGGGCGACAGAGATGCCGTGCGCCAGCTGGGTTGGGTTCATGCCAGAGGCATTCTGCGCACCGAAGATCTCAATCATGCCAACAACAGTACCGAATAACCCCAACAGGGGTGCAAGGGTGGCGATGGTGCCAATGGTGGTCAGGAACCGTTCCATCTGCAGGCTGGCGGTGTGTCCAGCCTCTTCCATGGCCTCTTTAATGTCTTCTTTGGGCAGGTCTGCATGACGCAGGCCTGCTGCCAAGACGATGCCCAATGGGGAACTGTCTGCAAGCTGATTGATCTGCTGCTCATCCATCTTGCCTTCCTGAAACCGTCTGACGGTGCGTTCCAACAGGCCATCGGGCAGGATACGGCTCCGGCGGAGCGCATGAAAGCGTTCAATGACCAATGCCAGTCCAATGATGGAAGCAATCAGCAACAGCCAGATGGGCCATCCTGCGGACTGAAAGATATGGAACACAGTGTTCTCCTGCCAGTCAGGGTTTTATCAGGTTTCGAGCCGTTTCCTCAGATAGGCAATGGCTTCTCTGACACGTTCCGGTGCCGTACCACCAATATGGGCGCGGGCACTGACAGATGCTTCCAACGTCAAGGCACCCAAGACATCGGACTCAATGAGCGGAGAGAATGCCTGCATCTGTTCCAGTGTCATGTCGCTGAGGTCGCAGTTATGTTCAACGCAGAAACGGACAGCACGGGCAACGGCTTCATGGGCGGCACGGAAAGGCAATCCTTTCTTGACCAGGTAATCAGCAAGGTCTGTTGCCGTTGCGTAGCCTTGCAGCGCCGCCTGGCGCATCATGTCAGGCTTGACGGTGACGGCACTGACCATATCGGCAAAGATACGCAGGGTATCGGAAACCGTGTCAATGGTGTCAAACAGAGGCTCTTTGTCTTCCTGGTTGTCTTTGTTGTATGCCAGCGGCTGGCCTTTCATCAGGGTCAGCAAGCCAATCAGATGGCCATTGACACGTCCTGTCTTGCCACGTGCCAGTTCAGGGACATCGGGGTTTTTCTTCTGCGGCATGATGGAAGAACCCGTGCAGAAGCGGTCTGCAATGTCGATGAAACCGACACGCGGACTCATCCAGATGACCAGTTCCTCAGACAGACGGGAAATATGGGTCATGATCAGGGCAGCGGCGGCACAGAACTCAATGGCAAAGTCCCGGTCAGAGACGGCATCCAGTGAATTGCGGCAGACATCTTCAAACCCCAATGTCCGGGCAACCCGTTCACGGTCAATCGGGAATGTCGTGCCGGCCAGGGCAGCTGCGCCCAAAGGCAGGCGGTTCACCCGTTTACGGCAGTCGCGCATCCGTTCAATGTCCCGGCAGAACATTTCCGCATAGGCGAGCAGATGATGTCCGAAAGTGACGGGCTGGGCAACCTGCATATGGGTGAAGCCCGGCAGGATGGTGTCAGCATGTTTTTCAGCCAGGTCAGCAAGGGATCTGCAAAGGTTTTTCAGCAATCCATCAATGGCATCAATGGCAGAACGCAGGTAAAGACGGATATCCGTTGCCACCTGGTCATTGCGGGAACGGCCGGTATGCAGGCGTTTGCCGGCATCGCCGATCAGGTCAGTCAGACGGCGTTCGATGTTCATATGCACGTCTTCCAGTCCGATAGACCAGTTGAACCTGCCCGTGTTGATTTCTTCGAGAATCTGAGCCAGTCCCCGTTGGATATCAGCCAAATCCTGTTCAGTCAGGATTTTCTGGGCACAGAGCATTTCAGCATGGGCGAGGGAGCCTTGGATATCGAAGGCGGCCATGCGTTTGTCAAAGGTGACCGATGCTGTATAGCGCTGGACGAGTTCATCGACAGGCTCAGAGAAACGGCCAGACCAGACATCGCTTTTGATTGTCGTTTTTTTATCCATAATGAAATCCCGTTGGGATCCGGTTATTCTTTCAGTTCACGGATAGCACCACGGTCAGCGGATGCTGCTGTGGAAGCATAGACTTTCAGGGACTTGGAAACCACACGGGAACGGTTGGGTTTCCAGGCATCTGCTCCTTTGGCTTCCATCTTTGCGCGGCGTGACGCCAGCTCTTCATCGCTGACCCGAAGCTGGATGGTGCGGGCAGGGATGTTGATGTCAATGATGTCACCCTCTTCAATCAGGCCGATGGCACCACCGGATGCGGCTTCAGGAGAAGCATGGCCGATGACCAGGCCGGAAGAGCCGCCGGAGAAACGTCCGTCTGTGAACAGTGCGCAGGATTTACCCAGTCCCTTGGATTTGATGTAGGAAGTTGGATAGAGCATTTCCTGCATGCCAGGACCGCCTTTGGGGCCTTCATAGCGGACGATGATGACATCACCAGGGTTGATTTTGTCACCCAGGATGGCTTCAACGGTGTCTTCCTGACTTTCAAAGATACGGGCTTTGCCTGAGAAAACAAAAATGCTTTCGTCCACGCCTGCTGTTTTCACGATACAGCCGTTTTCAGCGATGTTGCCGAACAGGACAGAAAGTCCGCCTTCAATGGTATAGGCATGTGCCAGATCTCGGATGCAGCCTGCGGTGCGGTCTTTATCAAGGGTGGCATGGCGTTTGTCCTGGGAGAACGGCTCGATGGTACGGACACCGCCAGGCGCTGCCTTATAGAAGGTTTCGATGGCAGGATCATTGCTGGTGACAATATCATATTTTGCCAGGGCATCACCGATGGTGCCACCGTAAACTGTGCCACAGGAAGTATCGATCAGACCGGCACGGTTTAGTTCAGCCATGATGCCGAGAATACCGCCGGCACGGTGGACGTCTTCGACATAGTAGTCATGGGTTGCTGGAGAAACCTTGCAGATGCAGGGGACTTTCCTGGAAACCCGGTCAATGTCTTCCATGACGAATGGGACATTGCCTTCGTTGGCGATTGCCAGCAAATGGAGCACCGTGTTGGTGGAACCGCCCATTGCAACATCCAATGCCATGGCATTTTCCAATGCCGCCTTGGTGACGATGGAACGGGGCAGAACAGATGCATCATCCTGTTCGTACCAGCGTTTGGTGTTCTCAACAATCTGGCGGGCAGCTTTCAGGAAGATTTCCTTGCGGTCAGCATGGGTTGCCAGCATCGTGCCGTTACCTGGCAGCCCCATCCCCAGAGCTTCCATCAGGCAGTTCATGGAATTTGCTGTGAACATGCCAGAACAGGAGCCGCAGGTCGGGCAGGCACAGCGTTCGTAGTCTTCAACCAGTTCATCACTGTTGTTCGGATTGCCTGCCTGGATCATGGCATCAATCAGGTCAACCTTGATGACCTGCTGGCCCGGGATGACTGTTGTCAGTTTGCCTGCTTCCATTGGGCCACCGGAAACCATGATGGTGGGGATGTTCAGGCGCATGGCAGCCATCAGCATTCCCGGTGTGATTTTGTCACAGTTGGAAATGCAGATCATCGCATCAGCACAGTGTGCCTCAACCATGTATTCGATGGAATCCGCAACCAGTTCGCGGTGCGGCAGGGAGTAGAGCATGCCACCGTGTCCCATGGCAATGCCATCATCAATGGCAATGGTGTTGAATTCTTTGGCGATGCCACCGGCAGCTTCGATTTCACGGGCAACCATCTGTCCCATGTCTTTCAGGTGGACATGACCTGGAACAAACTGGGTGAATGAATTGACAACAGCAATGATGGGTTTGTCAAAATCACCATCTTTCACACCGGTTGCACGCCACAGGGCGCGTGCACCAGCCATGTTTCTTCCATGGGTGGAAGTCCAGGAACGGTAACGGGGCATTTGCTTATCTCCAAATAAATCGGTTCTGTTTTTATCCAAATATCAGGTGCAGGTATGGTTGTTTCCTGATGCGCCTGCCAGTCTCGCCCGACCATTTATGGTCGGCACTTCGGTAAATAAGTTATTATATAGCACTATCGTTTTTTAAGACTTTTAAACCGATACCGTATCTCGGTGTATTTATCATGCTGGTTCACCCATTACCGAATCCTGTCGCTTTTTCCATCGGACCTGTTGCCGTCCATTGGTATGGCCTGATGTATCTGTGCGGCTTCCTGTTCTTCATCATCCTGGGACGGGTGCGCATCAAGACACAGCCACATATCGCCAGGGCAGGCTGGATGCCAAAAAACCTGGATGACATCCTGTTTTATGGTGTGTTCGGTGTGATTGTCGGTGGACGCCTGGGTGAAGTGCTGTTCTACAATCCAAGGTATTTCTTCTCGCACCCGATGGAGATTTTTGCGGTCTGGCAGGGCGGTATGTCATACCATGGCGGCTTCCTGGGTGTGCTGATTGCCATGTGGTTCTGGAGCCGTAAAAATGGCAGGGCTTTCTGGGATACGATGGATTTCATTGCGCCAACCATTCCAATCGGCTATGCCTGTGGGCGGTTGGGCAACTTCATCAATGCGGAACTGCCTGGGCGGATTGCTTCTCCTGATCTGCCTTGGGCGATGATCTGGCCGAATTTCGATATGCTGCCACGCCATCCTTCCCCGTTGTATCAGATGCTGGTGGATGGTCTGCTGATGTTTGTGCTGCTGTGGCTGTATGCCCGGAAAGAACGCCCCAGTGGTGCTGTCAGTGGCATGTACTGCGTGCTTTATGGCTGTGCCAGATTCTTCACCGAATATTTCCGGATTCCAGACTACGAGGTGCATCTGGGCGTTTTCACGGTTTCCGCCGGACAGATGCTGTCCCTGCCAATGATTGTGTTCGGCCTCATCCTGCTCCGGTGGGCTTACAAGACGCATCGTATCGGTGGTGGTCCTTCATTCAGATAAACAGCGGAAAGCTTCATCTACCGCATTCATCTGAAAGGAACTCTTAATCAAAATCTGACAAATTGCCTTTGATAATCTGCCGGATGATATTGCCAGGGAATCCCCGCTGCTGCAGGAACCGTATCTGCCTGGCTTTTTCGGGCAGGGTTTCAGGTGGCTTGCCGAATTTGCGTTCCCAGAGGGCAAAAGCCCGTTGCAGTTCAGTTTCTTCAAGCGTTTCAGTGACTTCTTGTACCACCGGGTCTGGCAGATGATGATTTTGCAGCTCATAAAGTATCTTACGGCTGCCATAGCGGGGGGCCTTGCGTCTGGCATAGGCTTCTGCAAACCGTTTTTCTGAAAGAAAACCTTTTTCCTGAAGCCATTGAATCAGGAATTCAATATCATCTCCTTCCTCAACATAAGGAAGGAGTTTTGCCGCAAGCTCCCGTGCACTGTGTTCACGGCTGGCAAGGAAGCGTAATGCACGTGCCTTCAGGCTGGGCTTCTGTTGCATAGGCTGTTTTCAGAAACAGGGGCGCAGGATATCCCTTTAATTGCTGGCTTCTGCTTCCACAGGAGGCATTTCCGCAATGCCTTTTGCCACACGGACTTTGTTTTCAATCTCGCGGGCAACAGCAGGGTTGTCTTTGAGATAGTTGCGGACATTGTCTTTACCTTGTCCCAGACGTTCTCCATTGTAGCTGTACCAAGAACCGGATTTCTCAACAACTTTGGCATCAACGCCTAAATCAATGATTTCCCCTTCCCGGGAAGTGCCTTCTCCATACAGGATATCAAAGGTGGCTTCCTTGAAGGGTGGGGCCATTTTGTTTTTGACAACTTTAACGCGTGTTTCATTGCCAATGATGGCGTCACCGGATTTGATGGAACCCGTACGGCGGATGTCCAGACGGACAGAAGAATAAAATTTCAGGGCATTGCCGCCAGTGGTGGTTTCCGGAGAACCAAACATGACCCCGATCTTCATACGGATCTGGTTGATGAAGATGACCGTGGTGTTGGTTTTCTTAATGGTACCGGTCAGTTTACGGAGTGCCTGGGACATCAAACGGGCCTGGAGTCCAGGCAGGGCATCGCCCATATCGCCTTCGATTTCTGCTTTTGGTGTCAATGCGGCAACAGAGTCGATGACAACCAGGTCAACGCTGCCGGAACGGACAAGGGCATCCGTGATTTCCAATGCCTGTTCTCCCGTATCTGGTTGCGAAATCAGCAGTTCTTCCAGCTTGACCCCCAGTTTCTGGGCATAGCTGACATCCAGTGCATGTTCTGCATCGATGAAAGCACAGGTGCCACCATCTTTCTGCATTTGGGCGATGACCTGAAGGGTAAGGGTGGTTTTGCCGGAAGATTCTGGTCCATAGATTTCAATGACCCTGCCACGGGGCAATCCGCCGATCCCCAAAGCGATGTCCAGTCCCAATGACCCTGTTGAGACAACCGGGACTTTCTCAACAACGATACCCGGTGCCATCCGCATGACGGAACCTTTGCCGAACTGTTTTTCAATCTGGGCAAGCGCCACTGCGAGCGCTTTCTTTTTTTCTTCCTGAGATGCGTTTTTGTTATCGTCCATGAGTGTCTTTCCGGTTAAACAACAGGGATTGTCCAATCTATTAGCTGTATATATTAACAGGTATTCCCCAAAATAAAAGATTTTTTTGAAAGGAAGGTCTAAAAATGCTACATCGTGACTGTCGATGAATGTTTTTGCTTTTTGGTATAATGCCAGATAATCTTTGTGCAGGCAGCATTCAGTGCTGCTGGAAGTCTGTATTTTCGAGTACATGCCACTATGCCACTGCCACTAGCCACAACACCCCGGGTCTTGAAACATACCCGTACAATCAAGGTTCAGTTCTTTCTCCGTGAAGATGGTTTCTGGGATATTGATGCCCGTTTTACCGATGTGAAGACGCATGAACTGCTGCTGGCTTCTGTTGTCGTGCCTGCTAAACGGCCTCTCCATGATATGTGGATGCGTCTGACAGTCAATCCGCAGGGTACAGTGATTGATTCCCATATTGCGTTTGATGAAGTGCCTTTTGAAGGGTTCTGTGAACGTATCCACTCCCGCTATTCCAAACTGGTTGGCTTGAATATCCTGCATCATTTCCGTCATGGCATCCATGAGCGTTTTGGCGCAATGGATGGCTGTACCCATATGAATGAGATTGCTGAGGCGATTCCTTCTGTGGCGATGCAGGTGTTCGTTTTCGGTGAGGAGGAGGCCCGTATCAAGGCAGCTTTCCAGAAAGAGGACGAACGGCCATTCAATCTGGACCTGTGCCATTGTATGGATTCCAAGGGACCTGCTGTTCTGAAGTTCTATCCACAATGGTATGGAACAGCCAAGAAATAATCCTTCTCTATTGTCTGTGGGCAATTTCTCCGATTCACCGATGTTTTCCAACCTGTCTGCTGTTGTCAGCAACAGGGAAGTATTGACAGTCTCTGAACTGAATCAGGCGCTTTCCCAATTGGTCGAAGCCACATTTCCTTTGCTCTGGATTTCCGGTGAGGTTTCCAGTTTCACCCGTGCCGCATCTGGGCATTGGTATTTCACACTCAAGGATGATGATTCGCAGATTCGGGCAGTGATGTTCCGTGGACGTACCCGTCTGGCGGAATTCACACCGAAACTGGGGGATCATATTGAAGTCCGGGCAACGCTTTCCCTGTATATGGCAAGAGGCGAGTTCCAGTTGAATGTGGAGTCAATCCGTCATGCAGGTGCAGGAAACCGGTATGAGGCTTTTCTCCGCATGAAAGCGCGTCTTGAAACGGAAGGGTTGTTTGATTCTGAACGTAAGCGCCGTATCCCTGTCTTTGTAAAAACAGTGGGGTTGGTCACCAGTCCCCAGGCAGCGGCTTTGCGGGATGTGATGATAACGCTGGCAAGAAGGGTGCCGCATGTTCAGGTCATTCTGTATCCTGCGCCAGTGCAGGGAACGGATGCTGCTGTGAAGATTGCTGAAGCAATCGCAGTGGCATCAGACCGGGCGGAATGTGATGCACTGATTGTCTGTCGGGGAGGCGGCAGCCTTGAAGACCTGTGGAGTTTCAATGAAGAGCCGGTCGCGCGGGCGATTGCCGCCTGCCAGATTCCGGTTATCTCAGGAATCGGGCATGAAACGGATTTCACGATTGCAGATTTTGCCGCAGATGTCCGGGCACCGACACCCACAGGGGCAGCAGAACTGGTTTCGAGAAGCTGGGATGACTGGATGGATGTTTTGACATCTTTTGCAGGGCAGATGATCCGGCTGATGGACCGTCAGCTGCAACAGGCAATGTTGCATACCGATATGCTGTCCCGGCGGCTGGTCAGTCCCACCGCATATATCCAGCGTGAACGGCTGCAGCTGAAAGCATTGACGGTGCGGCTGTCATCACAGCAGCCAGATATCAGGACAATGGCGTATCAGTTGGAAAGTCGGACAGAACGTTTAGCCTCTGCAATGCGTAACGTGCTGTCTGGACGGCAGCAGAAAGTCAGTGCTTTGTCAGCGCAGTTGGAACTGCTCAATCCACAACGGATACTGGACCGTGGCTATGCCATCATGCAGGATGAACATGGACGGATTATCCGTTCTCCTGCTGAGATTCCTGTTAAAAGACCGGTTTCAGTCAGGCTTGCCGGTGGCAGTGCGGATATCATGGTGGATTCTGTACAGCCAACATTGTCTTGATCCGTATTGGCTGCTTTTCTGTATCAGGCACATCGAAAGGTTTCCAATGTTTCCAGAAGCAGGTTCTGAGGCACTTTGGTAATGACGGTTTCACCCAGTTTCTTCAGCAGAACAAACTGGATTTCGCCGTTGATATTCTTTTTGTCCACACGCATCAGGTCAATCCAGCGTTCTGATGCCATATCAGGCGCAGTATCAGGCAACCGTGCTTTTTTCACCAGTCTGCGAATGCGTTCTGCCGTTTCCTGATCAAGCCATCCCATCCTATGGGAAAGGTCTGCCGCCATGACCATGCCACAACCGACAGCCTCCCCATGCAGCCATGCGCCATAACCCATACCAGCTTCAATGGCGTGAGCAAAGGTATGGCCAAAATTGAGGATGGCACGAAGCCCGGTGCTTTCTTTTTCATCCTGACGGACGATATCTGCCTTGATTTCACAGGAACGTTTTATCGCATATGCTAAGGCAGCAGGGTCACGTTCCAGCAATCTGTCGGTGTTTTTTTCCAACCATGCAAAGAAAGCGGTATCAACGATACAGCCATATTTGATGACTTCTGCCATGCCGGCAGACAGTTCCGTATCTGGCAGTGAGTTCAATGTAGTTGTGTCAGCAATGACGGCAACTGGCTGGTAGAAAGCGCCGATCATGTTCTTGCCAAGTGGGTGGTTGATGCCCGTCTTGCCACCGACAGAGGAATCCACTTCTGACAGCAGAGTGGTTGGAACCTGGACAAAAGGAACACCTCGCATGAAGCTGGCAGCCGCATAGCCGGTGATATCACCGATGACACCACCGCCCAATGCTGCCAGCGTGGTTTTTCTGTCACATTTGTTTGTCATCAGGAAGTCAAAAATCTTCATCAAGCTTTCCCAGTTCTTTTCCTTCTCACCATCAGGGAGAACCAGTGAAATGACTTCTTTGCCTGATGCTTTCAGGGAATCGGTCAGCCTTTCCAGATACAATGGCGCTACGACATCATTGGTGATGATGGCAACACGTTTGCTTTTTACTGTTCTGGCAAGCAGAGAGACATCTTTCAACAGGCCTGTTCCGATTTCAATAGGATAGCTGCGTTCTCCCAATTCGACTTTGAGATGCTGTTTTTTCTGTTCCTGCATACTGTTTTTGCCTTGTTTCTGGTGAGAAATTTTTTTCTTTTGACGGTCTAACGCGTTTTTCTTCTGGAATCCCTTGATCTGGTTTGCAATGGACTGGATCATGGCATGGATGTTGGGACGGCCCGTATCAACGATGATATCAGCGACCTCCTGATAAAAAGGCTCACGCTGGCGTGAAAGTTCCTCAAGTTTTGCCCGCCGGTCTTCTGTTTGGAGCAGCGGACGGTTTCTGTCATGCTGGGTCCGTTTCAGGATATTGTTGATGCTGGCTCTCAGGTAGATGACAATGCCGCGTTTTTTCAGGATTTCACGGTTTTCAGGACGGACAACCGCACCGCCACCTGTTGCCAGCAGGATACCTTTCCGTGAAGTCAATTCATCAATGGTTTCCATCTCCCTTTGACGGAAACTGTCTTCCCCTTCGATTTCAAAAATCCATGAGATCGTTGCACCAGTACGGCTTTCGATTTCTTGGTCGGAATCCAAAAACTTCAGTCCCAGTCGTTTAGCAAGCAGTTTCCCGACGGTTGTTTTGCCGGAACCCATCAATCCAACAAGAAAAATGTTCTGTTGCATAAGGAATAAATGTATTTTTAAATACAGCGGACTATAACAGAGAATGGGACAGTTTCCAATTTGGCACAAACTTATGATAAAAGTCTGATGTTCATGGTGAAACATAAAAATTTGTGAGATGGCAGTGCTAACATTCTCGGATTAAAGGATAATTCGGGTATCTTTCTTTTTAGGCTGGACAGTATGTTTTCTCGAAACCGGGATCCCGTCCCTCCTGATGAAGGACAGGATCAGCAAGAAGAACAGCCCCAGAAAGGCGGTAAACGCCGTGGTTTCTGGTTCTGGATAATCTCCCTGTTTTTTTGCGGTGTTTTGCTGGGCATCCTGCTTTTGGGCTTGACGGTTGCGGTGATTTATCCGCAGTTGCCTTCGATGGAACGCCTGACGGACTACCGTCCGAAGATGCCTTTGCGTGTCTATACATCAGATAATGTGCTGATTGGTGAATTTGGCGATGAACGCCGCAGGTTTGTACCGATTGAGAAAATACCAGATCGGCTCAAGAAAGCGGTGCTTGCCATTGAAGATGACCGCTTCTACCAGCACAGCGGTATTGATTACCTTGGTATTCTCCGTGCAACTGTAAACAATCTGCTGGGACGCAGCCGTCAGGGGGCTTCCACCATCACGCAGCAGGTTGCCAAGAATTTTTTCCTTTCCAGCGAACAGACTTTGAAGCGCAAGTTGTATGAGGCTGTGTTGGCGTTCAAGATTGAGAAGGCATTGAACAAGGATAAGATCCTGGAAGTCTATATGAACCAGATTTATCTGGGACAACGTGCCTTTGGTTTTGCAACGGCAGCGCAGACTTATTTCGGCAAGGATATCCAGGATATCTCTTTGGCAGAAGCGGCCATGCTGGCAGGGTTGCCCAAGGCACCATCCGTCAATAATCCGATTTCCAATTATCCTCGTGCCAAGCAGCGTCAGGAGTATATCCTGCTTCGGATGCAGCAGCTGGGATATATTTCGCAGCAGGATTATCAGGATGCCGTCAGGGAAGAACTCCATATCAAGACGGCCAGGGAAGAACCTGAGGTTCATGGACAGTTTGTGGCGGAAATGGTCCGTCTGATGATCTTTCAGCAGTATGGTGATGCGACCTATACCAGCGGGATGAATGTCTATACCACAATCTCAGGCAGGGCACAGGAGGCAGCTTACCGCGCGGTCCGCCGGGGAGCCATTGATTATGACCGCCGTCATGGCTACCATGGACCGGAAGGGTACGTCAGTCTGCCATCGGATGACAGTGGCCTGTCTGACCATGTGAAAGAAGCTTTGGAAAAACATCCAAGTACAGACGGTTTCATCAGTGGCGTGGTGATGGAGGCATCCCCTTCACGGGTTAAGGTAATGCTGACGGATGGGACTGTCGCCACAGTCACAGGCGCTGGATTGAAGTCCGCAGCTTCTTGTCTGGGTAAAGGCGGTGAAAAGCAGATCAGGCGCGGATCCATTGTCCGTATCGGTGCTGCCAATGGTGAATGGGCAATCACCCAGTTGCCACAGATTGAAGCGGCGTTGGTTGCCCTGAATCCAGGCGATGGTGCAATCCGGGCGCTGGTTGGAGGGTTTGATTTTGCCAATAGACAGTTCAATCATGCAACCCAGGCATGGCGGCAGCCAGGTTCCTCTTTCAAGCCGTTCATCTATTCAGCGGCGTTGGAAAAGGGATTTGCTCCGACCAGTATCATCAATGATGCGCAGGTGGCTTTCACGGGTGGTAATGGACAGAGCTGGACACCAAAGAATTACGATAATGTCTATGATGGACCAATGACCATGCGCCGTGGATTGATGAAATCCAAGAATATGGTTTCTGTCCAGATCCTGAACCAGATCAGTCCAGCCTATGGCCAGGACCATGCAGTCAGATTCGGTTTTGATTATGACAAGGTTCCAGCAGACTTGTCATTGGCATTGGGAGCAGCAACGGTTACGCCATTGCAGATGGCTTCCGCCTATGCGGTTTTTGCCAATGGTGGTTTTAAAGTCAAGCCTTATCTGATTTCGTCGATTACCGACTTCAAGGGCAATGTGCTGTCACGGGCAAATCCTGAACCGCCAGGGCGGGAAATCAACCGTGTCATTGATGCGCGCAATGCGTTCATTATGGACAGTATGATGAAAGGTGTTGTCCAGAGCGGTACTGCTGCGCGTGCGGGACGGGCACTTGGACGGGCTGACCTGGCAGGCAAGACCGGCACGACCAATGATTCCCATGACGCCTGGTTTGCAGGATACCAGCAGAACCTGGTTGCAGTTGTCTGGTTTGGTTTTGACCAGCCAAAGAATATGGGACATGAAACCGGGGGATCTTTGGCTGTGCCTGTTTGGATTGATTTCATGCAGGTGGCATTGCAGGGCCTTCCTGCAGAAAACCGTCCGATGCCTGAAGGGATTGATTTCATCAACGGTGACTATTATTACCAAGAATATCCGCCAGATGAGATTGTCACCAATGTCGGGATAAGCAGGCCAATCCATACCACAGAATATGATAATTTTTGATATGTTATAGTGCAGGCTTTGCCATTTGGCAGAAGCGGTATTTTGAAACCTGAAGGGATAACTGATGAATCTGTTTCGTTTGCTGGGAAAAGGCGTATTGCTGCTGGTAATCCTGTTTGGTCTGACAGCTTGTGGTCAGAAAGGACCACTGATCCTGCCGCCTAAGAATGCAACACCTCAAGCGGTGAATCCAATCATCTTCCCAGAACAGGACAGTTCCGGTGACCAGCAGCCTTCAAAAGAAGGCACGGAATCGGAAGACAGTCAGGATTCTGAAGAAGAGACACCTTTAGGTATTCTGCCAGGTACAACACGGCATAAACCCATGAATGCCAGGTAATCCTGTATAAAGATGAAGTCAAGACAAGAGTAGGAATTAAAGGATGGAAGAAAAATATTTCGTCTATAAAGATGATGTTCTGATGGTTGAGGATGTTGCATTGGATGCCCTTGCGGAGCAGTTTGACACTCCCCTGTATGTTTATTCGAAGGCGGCTTTTACAGACCATCTGGGGCAGTATGTGGGAACTGCGGCAAAATACGAAACCGCTGATCTACGGTCCCTGACCTGTTATTCAGTCAAGTCCAATTCCAATATCGCCATCCTGAACCTGCTGGCGAAACAGGGAGCTGGCTTTGATATTGTTTCTGGTGGTGAGCTTAGCCGGGTGATTGCCGCTGGAGGAGACCCGCATAAGGTCATCTATTCCGGTGTTGGCAAGACCGTATCGGAAATCCGGCTATCATTGGAACACGATATACTCTGTTTCAATGTCGAGTCTCTGTCTGAGCTGAAACGCATCAACCAGGTTGCGGGTGAAATGGGTAAGAAAGCCCGTATTTCTTTCCGTGTGAATCCTGATGTAGATGCCAAGACACATCCCTATATTTCAACGGGATTGA
>JBJEXA010000011.1:0-4919 GCA_051885335.1 Oxalobacter sp.
TGTGAGAAACAATAAAATCTAGAGGAATGTCAGGAAATAAATCATCATGCTTAACAGCCAACAGCCAACAGCCAACAGCCAACAGCCAAAGCAAGAGATTTCATTGTAGATATCGCTAAAGGCATAGGTATTCTGCTTGTCGTTGCCGTGCATTCAGGCATCGGTTTTCTGTATGGTCTGGACATGCCTTTTTTCTTCTTCATTTCAGGTTTTTTTGCCCCGACAATAGATAAAATCGGTTTTGTTGATGGTTTTAAGAGAAAAACAAAGACATTATTAATCCCGACATTTCTATATGTGATTTTCTATGGATGTCTGGCATATATTCTTTGTCGGTTACCCTATACAGATATCAATGAGAAATGGCGTTTCAGGGAGTGGCTCACACTAGAAAGGATTTTCTTCGATTCGGTGACTTATCAGCCATTTCAGCCGCTTGCGGGGCCATTATGGTTTGTTCCCGCATTATGGCTTGGATTCTTGCTTTGGTTCGTTTTTCGTCAGATGATAGGGGAAACTGGCAAGGGGTATAAGAACCTGTTGATTGTCATAGCAGGGCTGTTATTTCTATATTTTTCCAGCATAAGTTCTGGCGTTACCTTAGATCAGAACAGATGGATTGGACTGTTGAATCGGACGGTTTATGCATTTGTATTCATTTCTCTTGGCTATATAACATATCAGTATCATGAAAAGATACTGAACGGTCGATGGATTTGGATAGTTGTTCTTTTGGCAGTTTTTGCGATATGGTGGAAATGCAAGCATTTTTATACCCTGACTGGAGTTGATGTTCGGAGTATGTGGGTTCCGAAGAAGTTTGCCTTGAAATCATTGCTGATTTTTTTAAGTGGGACATCACTGATATTCTTGATAGCCAAATTTCTTGAAAAAATCGCCGTCTTGAAAAGAATATTTATTTGGCTTGGGGAAAAGTCATTCCATATTATGGCAATTCATTTCATGGGCGGATGGATATTCTGGTGGTTTGATAGGATGTTTCAGTTGGGTATGCGGGATGCTTTTTCAGCGAGGTGTATCGGCTGGTTGCACTTTTTGTTTTCATCCATTTTCACGGTTCTTCTCATTCTTCTATGGCAATTTTTTACAAAGCTTGTCATGCGTTTGTGGGATGCAAGAATACAAAGAGTGATATAGGAATCAAGAGGAAACTTCTTTTGTGGTCCATGCTTTGCAACTCATTGATGACTGATTCTATGAGTTGATGTTTTTTTCATTGTGATGTCCAGTTTGAGTGTCGTACCCATGAGGAACTGATGGAACATGAGGCAGGTGTTTACAGGGCTCTCTAGAGTGCCCAGTTTCAGAAGGTGTGAACTAATATGATCCCAAAACGAATATTCTATGTCTGGGGGGCGCATGAGCCAAAACGGAGAGATGTTTTAGCCTGCATGCAGACATGGAGGCAGACATGTCCAGAATATCAGATTGTTGAGATAAATGAGGAAAGTTCTGAATATTTCAACTTTAAAAAAGAACTGGAGTCGAATGCGTGGTTTAGAACAGTATACAAGCGAAAGATATGGGCTTATGTCTCTGACTATATTCGTCTAAAGGTGCTTCATGACAATGGTGGGATTTATCTTGATACAGATGTATCGGTCTTGAAGAGTTTCGACAATTTACTTAATAATCCCTGTTTCGTTGGGATGCAATGCAGTAAATTGGATGGTCATGACGATTGGGTTGAGCCTGCAATTCTAGGTGGTCAGAAAGGAAATAGGTTTCTGAAGGCAGTTCTTGATTTTTATGACAAGACTACACCGGAAAATATCTGGAATACCCCAATATATATTCTCCCAGACGTTTTTAAAATCATATTAGATCGAATGTATGGGCGACAAAGCTATCCTTTAAAAAAGGATCAGGTTGTGATTCGATACAGTGATGTGACGATATATCCAGAAAGATTCTTTATCCCATTCCGATGGACGGAAACTTTTTACCCGGAATGTATCGAAGAGGATACGTACACCATTCATTGGTGGGGTTCAAGTTGGGTAAAACCAGAGGTGCTATTATTTTTGGATAACAAACACTCGAAAGAAGGGCTTGAATTTTGTCACAAGAGGGAACTTGAAATCCAAAGAGATATTGCTGAAAAAGAGCAGAACAGGAAGAACCTTCATTTGTTCAGTATTAGAAAATACCTCTGGGCAAAAGTCCTTTCAAAAATAACAGTTGGATCTGCCAGGAAAAATTATAAAGAGCAATACCAAGAACAGAAAAAACTTTACCGCGCAATAAAAAAAGGAAAATTCTAGCTGATTTTGTAGCCATCCCCTAAAATAGGCGCATGTAAAATTGGAGTTCTCCCGGTATCAGGAGAACGGAATGAAGAAATCAAGATTCAGCGAGACACAGATACTGAACATACTCAAGGCGGTTGAATCGGGCAGGACGGTCCGTGATGTCTGCCGTGAGAACGGCTATATTGAACGTTTCAACAGGTCTTACCGTACAGAGGTCCTGGATATGTACCTGTTCAGGACATTGGATGGGATCAGGGAGATAACTGGGGGTGGATGGTCGAATATAATGAGATACGCCCTCATGAATCGCTGGGCAATCTGCCATCTAGGGTCTTTTTGAAAAACAGCAGGAAAAACTCTAATTTAAGTTGTGCCTAAAATGGGGAGGTTTACACTGTTGGAAAAATGAAAGAGCAGATTAAAAATATTTTGAAATGAGTTGTAGCCATCCAACCGATAGGCATTAAGGCATTATCTGCCAGGATTGCCTGGATATAGAACCCGATAAATTTTGATGTTGTAACCCAACAGATTCAGTAAACGCTGTCAGATATCCAAGCTGTCCTGGTTTAGCAGAAAATCCAATATGCCAATCACAAGGATTCCTTCTTCGGTTCGCCATGGTTTGATATGGTCTTTGACAATAATTATTTTCTTGAAGTTGTCACCGATATGATTGAATGGCCTGCTTTCCTGGACTGTTTTTTCTGGCGTGTTGAGGTTCAATGCGGATTGGATATAGTAGCGGTTGTTCCCCATGTTGCAGACAAAATCGATCTCAGTCTGCACACGTTTTCCCTGTTCCCGTATCTCAACAACCCCGACATCCACATTGTATCTGCGGACCAGCAGTTCATTATATATGGCATTTTCCATCAGATGCGATTCTTCCTGCTGCCTGAAATTCAGGCGGGCATTTCGAAGTCCGATGTCGGAAAAATAATATTTATGGGGGGTGCTGATGTACTTCCTGCCTTTTACATCGTAACGAAGGGCTTTTTTGATGATAAACGCATCTTCTAGGTAAGAAAGGTAGGTGTTTATGGTTGAAAGGGAAAGTTCTTTTTCGCCATTGCTTTTGAATGTGTCATGAATCTTCTGAGGATTGGTCAGTGAGCCGACAGAAGATGCCAGGATGTTGACAAGGGTATCCAGGATATCCGTGCGTTTGACCTTGTTGCGCTCAACGATGTCTTTGAGGTAAAGCTGCTTGAATAGATCGTTCAAGTATTGTGCCTTGTCAGAATCTGCCTTTTGGTTCAGGACGAGTGGCATTCCACCATAGGTCAGATAGTTGTTCCAGCAGTCATATTTATCTCCACCATTGGCAGAGTAGTATTCAAGGAAGGATAGAGGCATGACATGTATCTGGTCACCTCTCCCTCTGAATTCAGTGATGATATCGGAAGACAGAAATCTGGAGTTGCTGCCGGTTATGTAGATATCAAGGTTTTTTTCATATAACAGGCCATTCAGGATGAATTCAAAATCATCGACAAGTTGAATCTCGTCCAAGAGCAGGTAATACATCCTGTCATCATGGATGAAACTGCGTATATGCTTGTCAAAATCTTCAGGTGCATGATGGTATTTCTTATTAGCCGCCCGATCCAGTTCGATTTTAATGATGTGGTCTGCGGGTATGCCTGAATCCAGAAGATGGTTTTTGAAGATCGGATCAAGCAGATAAGATTTGCCGCATCGTCGGATGCCGGTGATGACCTTAATCAGCCCGTTTTCCTGCTTTCCGGTCAGGCGTTTCAGGTAAAGGTTCCTGTTGATTTCTTTCATCTCGTTTTTAGGCGTTCGTTAGAAACGATCTTCTTCAGATGATGAACGGTCTGCCTCTTATAACTGTCATTGAAGATTTTTGCCACTTTTGGCAATTTTCTTCATCAGAATTTTGGCATGTTTTTTCGTTGCAGTCACGTTGTATCGAAGATTTTTGCCTTTTTGGGCAATTTTCTTCACTGTTATCCGTGGTATATGTGTTTTACTGAATTGGTTGACAGGTCTACCGGATAAAACTGAAACGGTTTACAAAGGGCTTATTTTTTCTGGAAAATATGTTTAAAAAGGATTTTTCAACTTGACCGAAGGATGCCCGTGCAACAGAAAGAAGGTGTTCAGCATATATTGGATGCTGTACCATATTGTGAAAGTCGAACCATGCGGAGGTGCTGATGATTGTCGAGGAACAGGTCGGGAATTTTATCAATGTCTATATTGGCGGCATGGTGTTCACTGCGGATGAAAGTTTGCGTAAATGGCAGTTCGGCGATGGGGATGATACGCCTGAGCGTTGGACTTCTTTAGCAAAGCAGAAAGGCATGACTGTTGAGGATTGCCGGAAGCATTATCAGGGTATCTGCAATGCGTCAGCCGGCTGGCATGATGATGGTTGGACTTTTCGGTATGAAGTTGTTTCCCAGGAGGGGACGACTTATGCGATGGTTCAGGAGATGGTTGATTCTGTGACAGAAGCAATTGAGCGGAACAAGGCATTTCAAGACCGTGAGCAGTGCCAGCAGTTACTTCGCCGTACTTTGTCATTGGGTGTTGTCAGGATGTATGGATTGGCTATCCGGAAGTATGTTTTCCCAGTTGGAAAAGAAGGCAGGAAAACGATTGTTTATCAGCGGGAAG
>JBJEXA010000012.1:0-4867 GCA_051885335.1 Oxalobacter sp.
CCATGTGCTCCACCAGTTGCTAAGTGAACAATCAGGGGTAAATTTTATCTTACAGCCCTGCCCTGGTCTTGCGGATCTGATTGAACGGGAGGATCCGGATTCCGGGAAGATTGAGCAGTGTATCCGGAAATATCTACTGCCATTGCTGGACCAGAAGGCGGATACTATTGTTCTGGGTTGCACGCATTATCCATTTGTCCTGCACATCATTGAACGACTGGCAGCAGAGACAGGACATCCTGACCTGATGGTCATTGATACAGGCGGTGCGATTGCCCGTCAGTTGGAACATGTTCTTCAGGATCATGATCTGCTTCGGACGGATGTACCCGAAATGGCTCCTGCTGATTTCAGGATTTTTACATCGGGGAACGCAGAAAAAACCATCGGAATCGTAAAAAGGCTTTTATCCATGGATATTCCTGTAAGACAGGCTTTGTTTTAGTGTTCTGCTATAAAAAAGAGGGGTGTTTATGAAACGTTTAATGCCTTTACTGACTTTACTGACACTGGCTGGATGCAGCACAACCAGCAATGATGTCACTCAGAATCTCAAATCATTGCCTACTGATGCAGTCAGCTGGCAATGCGATAGTGGCAACCGGCTTATTGTGCAGCCATATCAAGATGGAACAACTGGGCTGCATTATCGTGATGACACCATTAAAATGATTGAACGCTCCAATGAAACTGGTACTGTACTAGAAGGAGCAGGACTGACATGGCGGGTCCATAACCTGTATGCAGAACTGTTCGGTACTTATACGGAAGACGGCAAGGCTTATAATGAGCGGTGCACGCAAGTTCTTCAACCTGACAATAAGATTAAATAGTCACATAATAAGTTGTTTATAAATAAAATTAAATTGGAGGCTTCTGTGGGTAAAACTGTTAAAATCACCATCCTAGTGGACAACGAGGCACCTGAGAATCTAGCAAAAGAACATGGCTTTTCAGCGTGGATTGAAACGGACGAATACCGTATTCTGTTTGATACTGGTCAATTAGGCGCTTTGCTGACTAATGCAGAGGCGCTTGGAATTGACTTGGGCACCGCAGACAAACTGGTTTTCAGTCATGGCCATTATGACCATACAGGGCAATTACCAGCCTTTCTGGCAAAAAACAGCAAGGCACATATCTACTGCTGCCCCCAACTGCGTATCAGCCGTTACAGCTGTAAAATCGGTACGGCACCTCGGTTTATCGGAATGCCTGAAGCTTCTATCCAGGCATTGGCATCGATTTCTGCTGGCAGGATTCATGAAATGTCTTGTCCGCGGTACCTGACACCGAAGGTCGGTATGACAGGGCCTGTTCCCCGTGATGTCCCGTTGGAAGATACTGGCGGTCCTTTCTTTTTGGATGACCACAGGGGAGCTGATGACTTGATTGAAGATGATCAGTCGATGTGGTTTGAAACCGACCAGGGATTGGTGATTTTACTGGGTTGTTGCCATGCTGGTCTGGTCAACACAGTTGAATATATCCGCCGTATTTCTGGCATCCAGAAAATCCACGGCATCATCGGCGGGATGCATCTGGTAAATGCAGATGAAAATCGACTGAACTATACTTTTGAGCATATGAAGGCATGGCATCCTGATTTTCTGGCACCATGCCACTGTACGGGACAGTCTGCCACTGCCTGTATGCTTGAGGCAATCGGTAGAAATATTGTCAAACCGGGACATGCCGGTTTAGTGATTGAAGCTTGATGTTTAATTGATTCCTGGAGGTTCTTATGGTTCTGCTTGAATTGGCTATCTTCCCGAATGACAAAGGCACCAGCCTGAGTCCTTATGTTGCCCGTGTGATGGATGTCATCGACAAAAGCGGACTGACTTATCAGTTCTCCGCAATGAGCACAACGATTGAAGGCGATTGGGACGATGTTCAGAAGGTTGTCGGTGACTGTTTCAAAGCTCTGGCAAAAGACTGTGACCGTATCAGTGTGATGACCCGTGTTGATTACCGCGCTGGCAACAAGTCCCGCCTGAAGAGCAAAGTTGCTGCAGTTGAGGAAAAACTGGGGCGTGAGCTGGTTAAGAAAAACAGCAACTGATAATTCAAAAACTTTGAAAAAGCATCGTATTAGCGATGCTTTTTCATATTGATTGTTATTAAACGCAATTGATTTGGCTATCTGCCAGTATTTTCCAGGTTGGAACAACAGCATCCGGATTCAGGGAAATGGCATCAATCCCGTTTTTCATGAGCCAAAGTGCCAGGTCGGTGTGATCAGAAGGTCCCTGACCACAGATACCGATGTATTTGCCTTGGGCATTGCATTCTGCAATCACCTTGGCAATCAGTGCCATGACAGCTGGGTCACGTTCATTAAAATCTGACATGACCTGTTCAATTCCCGATGCCCGGTCAAGCCCCAAGGTCAGTTGGGTCAGGTCGTTCGAGCCAATCGACAGGCCATCAAACAGTTCAAGGAACTGATCCACCAGAATCGCATTGGATGGCACTTCGCACATCATGATGATGCGTAATCCGTTTTCGCCACGGCGGAGCCCGTTAACTGCAAGCAAATCCAAGACAGACCTGGCTTGTTTGACTGTCCGGACAAACGGTATCATCAATTCAATATTGGTCAGTCCCATTTCGTTACGGACCTGCTTCAAGGCTTCACATTCCATGTTGAAGGCTTCTGCAAAGTTCGGTGCCAGATAACGGGACGCTCCACGGAAGCCAAGCATCGGATTTTCTTCTTCCGGCTCATAACGGGTTCCTCCCATCAATGCGCGGTAGCCATTTGACTTGATGTCTGAAAGCCGGATAATCACCGGTTTCGGCCAAAAAGCAGCACCGATGGTCGCCATCCCTTCAGCCAGTTTCTGGACATAGTAATTCCGTGGCGAGCCATAGCCTTTCGCCACCGATTCAATCGCTGTCTTGAGGTCTGGATCAACGTTTGGATAAGCAAGAATGGCATTGGGATGGATACTGATTTCGTTGATGACAAATTCCATCCGGACCAGCCCTACACCCATATTCGGAATAGCCTGGAGTTTGAAAGCCAAATGTGGATTCCCGATATTCATGAACAGTCTGACAGGCAGGACAGGTAATTCTCCATAGGTGATACGAGACTCTTCCATCTCAATTGGCCCATCATAAACACGACCGTTCTCCCCTTCTGCGCAGGATACTGTAATCAGCTGTCCATCCTTGAGGGTTTCGGTGACATTGCCACAGCCAACAACTGCCGGGACACCGATTTCACGGGCAATAATCGCTGCATGGCAGGTACGTCCTCCTCGGTTGGTGACAATGGCTGCAGCTTTCCTCATCACAGGTTCCCAGTCTGGATCCGGCATGTCTGCAACCAGGATGTCCCCTTCCTGGATTTTATGCATTTCCCCCGGCGTCTTGACCACACGCACACGTCCAATACCGATTTTCTGCCCAATTGCGCGCCCAGAAGCGATGATATTGCCGTTTTCCTTGAGTTTAAATACCTGAATGGTATCCCTAGAAAACTGGGAACTGGCAGTATCTGGACGCGCCTGCAAGATATACAGTTTTCCATCAATGGCATCCTTGCCCCATTCAATATCCATGGGACAGCCATAGTGCCGTTCAATGATGACGGCAGATTTTGCCAACTCCAGGACATCTGCATCAGATAACGAGAATCGGTTACGTTTTTCTTCTGGAACTTCTATGACAGCCGTTGAAGTCCCTGCCCCCTGTTTACCAGAGAGCACTGTTTGAATCAGTTTGGACCCCAAGGTACGGCGGATGACCGCCATTTTGCCACGTTCAAGCATCGGTTTATGGACATAAAACTCATCTGGATTGACTGCCCCCTGCATGATGGTCTCTCCCAGACCATAGCTGGAGGTGATGAAAACGACCTCCCGGAAACCGGATTCTGTATCCAATGTGAACATGGCACCTGCGGCAGCCTGGTCGGAACGTATCATATGTTGGATACCGACAGACAATGCGACCTCTGAATGCCTGAAACCACGGGTCTGACGGTATGAGATGACCCGGTCACTGTAAAGAGATGCAAAAACCAGCTTGACAGCATGCAGGATATTTTCTGCGCCAACAATATTCAGATAGGTTTCCTGCTGACCGGCAAATGAGGCATTGTATAAGTCTTCTGCCGTGGATGATGAACGAACTGCAACGGAAACCTCTGTATTCTGGGTGCTGTCGAGCATCTGATTGTAGCCGTCCAGGATTTCCTGTTCCAAACGGGGTTGTAAGGGGGTATCAGTTATCCATTGGCGAATTTCTGAACCTGCTTCGGCAAGTGCCTGGACATTGTCAATATCAACCCCAGCCAGACGGTCTTCGATACGTTTTGCCAATGTTGCCCCACCATCAACACTGTAAGAAAGGAAATCTTGGAATGCCAATGCCGTTGTAGCGAAACCTTCCGGGACACGGATGCCTTTTTTAGATAGCTGACTGATCATTTCACCGAGAGAGGCATTCTTGCCTCCGACTAAGGATCTGTCTGTCATCCGTAACTGACTGAAAGGAATGACATAGGCAGTCTGTTTGTCTTGGATAGGGGATGCAGTTTCTGGCATTTTGTTCTCCTGCAATAAATCCAGTAGTATCACACTAACATAATGGCGAAGCACCCTCCCTCTTAAATCCGAGGGAACAGTATTGTTTGTTTATTGTACTGCTATGGTGATGTTGTTTCCCACCATTTCGTGTTAACTTTACAATATTTTCAAGCTTTTCCCGAGACTCGATTATGACAGTTCAACAGGATATCCCGTCCAGAACGGTTTACATTGTTTCCGATGGTACAGGCATCACTGCTGAGGCACTGGCACGTTCCATTCTTTCTCAGTTCAATCTGACCTATTCACGGATTTATATCCCTTTT
>JBJEXA010000013.1:0-4817 GCA_051885335.1 Oxalobacter sp.
ATGGCAGGTTTCCTGTCAAGCATTTCAAAGACCCGCTCGATTGCCATGAAGGAGAACATGATCTTGTTGTACTGGTTGCCGATGTTCTTGAGCGGGTTGTAGAGCATGAGCATGGCAGCAAGGAAGGAGACGAATTCACCGGTGGTGAGCTGGCCTTCAACGATGAGGAAGGAACCATAGCCGATGGCGACAGCGATACCGATGGAGGTGGTGATGTGCATGACAGGGAGGAGCCATGCTGTCTTCTGGGTCATCTTGATGGAGAGACGGAACATTTCCTTCAGGATGCTGTCATACCTTCTGCCAAATTCAGGCTGGGCATTGTAGGCGGCGACTGTCTTGTTGCCGGCAAAGACTTCATTCATGGTGGTGACGGTCATCCCCATGACGTTGACTGTACCCCGCATGACTTTCTTGATCATGTTCCTGATTCTTGTCACTGGATAGAAGGTGCAGCCCAATACAACAATGGTGATTAATGTCAGCTGCCAGGAGTTGATGAGCAGGACAAACATCAGGGAGATGGAGGAGAATACACGGGTGACAAAAAGCCTGACATTGTCCAGCACGCCTGAGCAGGCTTCATTGGCATCACTGTGGAAACGGAAAACGATGTCACCGGAATTCTGCCTGTCAAAAAAACCGGGTTCAAAACTGACCAGTTTCCCGAACAGGGCTTCTCTCATGTCATTGGCCATGCGGTTACCCAACCAGGCATTGAGATAGGTGACAGAATATGTCAGTGCCCCCTGCAGAATAGTGATGCCGACAATGGCAATCGGCACGATCCAGGCAGAAGATGATGAAGCGCCATCATTGTTCAGAACATCATCCATGAAGTGCTTCAAACACCATGCCACAAATGCATCCAGAGAACCAACTGGAAAACACAGAAGCATGGCAATCAACGACCGGAACCAGTATGGCTTGATGAACGGCCACATGCGGCGGTAGTTGATGACAGCCTGGATGTTCTGGAGTTTTTTGAGCATTAATACTTCCTATGGATACCTATAAAAAACTTAGATACCTTTCCTTATCTGGCGGATTACGCGAAGTATCTGCAGGGATGAGTCTGTACTGCCATTCATTTCTCCAAATTAAGACGCAGTTCATTCTTAAGTCTTTCAACGAGATACAGGGATCCAGCCTCGGTAAGATGTGCCTCGTCAAATGCCAAAACATTTTCTGGCTTAGCATTTACCATAACCTCGCATCCATCTTTATTACATAACAGCTTGTGAAGCGATATATACCTAACACCAATATCTTTGGAAATTTTTTTTAATTCTTCATCTAGTCCAACATATAATTTTTTATCCAATTTCCCTAACCGATTAACATAGGAATCATTAATAATCCAGTATCGAATCAATTCTTTAGGAAGTTTATTTTTCCATATTGGTAATGGACCTAACACAACAATATCCTTGATACCAGATCGCCTTAGTTCATTAATTGAGTCTTTAAGCCCATTCAGTGAATCTCTATAATCAATCCATTTTGCAGCCAAAATAACTTTAGATGGTTTATGGATTAAAATATCTGAAAGCATTTTTCTTTTATTTTCTTCGAAAATTGTTTTTTCATTTTTCAGAACGGGACCACACAATGTTCCTGTCCGATCCATAATATTGAATTCTTCTCCAAAATATTTCTTTAATCCAGGAATAAGATGAGTCGCGTGGGAATCTCCCCAAATCGCAATAGTCTTTTTATTGATATTTAATGGTTTTTTAATATGACATTCTTTCAAATCAAAAGATTTATCATGAGGCTTACACGGATTCCATCCTTCTTCTTTCGTCCAAAAACCTGAATTTGAAAAATGATTTTCAATAAGGATTTTCTGTAGTGCTTGAATTTTTGATGGAAATCTTTTGGGAAATCCTTTGGTTTTGAAAGCCCTATACCCAACAAATCCCACAGCAACCATAATGAGGAACAGGACAATAGTCTTAATCTTTCCATAACCACCAAACCTCAATGGATTCTCAATGAGTTTCGTGGTCAGCCAAGCAAGTGCGACACAGACTGGGAATGCAAGTATCCTGAACCAGATGGTTGGTTCTTCCATCCGCACTATTCTTGCCATGGACAGGATTGGCCAATGCCAGAGGTACATCGGATAGCTGATGAGCCCAAACCATACAAGAACCTTATTGGATAGGATCCATTTATTCAGGAGGCCATCCTTACCTGCCATGATGATGAATACGGTCGCCACAATAGGAAGCAATGCCTGTTTTCCAGGGAAATGATGTTCTTTAGTGACCATGATGGATACCAACAGAAGCAGAAATCCCAAGACGGACAGGGTATTGCTCAGATAATGTCCATGAGTATTCGGGGGGGATAATTCCATTTATAGGCAGTGGTTCTGCTCTCTTGGTGAAGAAGATTGCCTTTTTAATCCAACCGCCAGCTTTCATTCTCATGGGTTCGAGTTTTTCTTTCCAATGAAGATTACCCCACGCAAGCATGGCACCGCACAGTAGTTCCCATACTCGGGTATGTGGCAGGAAGAAGTCCATTTCTGGCTTTGTCTTATACCAGTGGATGTTCATCCACATTGAGATGATGGCAATTACCAGCGCAACGGTGAAACCATTGAGTTTTTTCTTCCATGACAGCCAGAATATCAATGGCCAGAAGATGTAGAACTGTTCTTCAATACCCAGACTCCATAAATGGAGTAAAGGCTTTGTTGCTGAATCATTGTCAAAATAGCCCTTCTCAAAGAAGAGGACAAAATTTGAGATGAAGCCTGCGCCACCAGCAATATGCTTGCCAAGCTGCATGTATTCATCAGCCAACAGGTAGAACCAGCCAAATCCGAGACAGGCTATCAATACAGTCAAAAGAACTGGGTAGATACGACGGATACGACGGCTATAGAAATCCCAGAAACTGAAAGTCCCCTTTTCTAACTGGCTGAAGATGATGGATGAGATCAGAAAACCAGAGATGACAAAGAAGATATCGACACCGACAAAGCCTCCTTTAAGGAATTTGATCTTTGGAAAGGCATGGAAAGCGAATACAGCAAAGACTGCCAATGCACGCAAACCATCGATATCGGGGCGCCAGCTGATTATCGATTTCTGCTCTTTTTTATGCATTTTCCCTTTCTCCTAAAGTAACCTCATTCCGCAAAACACCATTTCCCTTCTGCCCTTTCCGAAATGGATGCTTATGAGTTTCTTCCTTACAGAAGAGATGCTTTTCCAGAAGGATGGCTGCTGTTTTTTCCGATACTTCATGCAATAGAACCTGACATCCTCTTGGAGAGCCGCCATCATCTTTCTCTGTGATGATAGGCAATCATCACTTTCCACAAGCGCGGTCATGTCAGCCTGTTTCTGATAACGTTCGATATAAGGAACAATCTCTGGCAGTTGACTGTCAGTGATGCTTCTCAGCGCAAGCTGGATGTAATTGAGCTCACGTTTAGTGAGGTTTGCACAGATTCCTTTGTCAGAGATGTTCCGCTCATTAAGCCATTGCCTGATTTCCTCGGTTCTCTTGAAGGGAATAGTGAAGTCTTTCAGATCCTTAGCATCATCGATATTTCTCCTGCGGTAGCAGTAAAAGGCTTCATCGATATAGGCAATCTTTTCCGAAAGAACCATTGTCTTAACCTGAAAGAGATTGTCCGCCCATCCAGCACCCTTGATTTCCTGAAAATCGATGCGGTGTTTCTGGATGAAACTGGTCCGGTAGATACAGGACCAAATGCTTGGATGGAAACTCAGGAAATCAGGATATTCCCTGATTGTGAATATACTCTCAGGTGATTTCCTTTTCCCTGTAAACCAATCATTTACGTACGGCTCAGGGGCATTTTCTCCATTCTGTAAATCGAAGAAATTGGTGTAGTTCGATTTGGTAACATCCGCCTGATGTTTCTCTGCCTCTTCATAGAGTCTCTGATACATATCTGGGCTGATGTAGTCATCGGGTTCAACGATACCGATGTATTTACCCATGACATGTTTGAGACCGACATTCATGGCACTGCCATAGCCACCATTTGGCTTGTCGATGACTTTTATGCGGGCATCCCTCTCTGCATATTCCTTGAGGATTTCAGGTGACCCATCGGTGGAACCATCGTTGACGCAGATAATCTCAATATCGGTGAGTGTCTGGTTGATGACGGAGTCCAGGCATTCATGCAGATATTCCTCAACGTTATAGATTGGTACTATTACAGATACCTTTGGCTGGTTCATGGCTGTCTCTCAGTCTTTCTTTCCAGACAAGGTGCTCTCCCACCCCCATGCACTAGAGACAGAGTCTGTCAGTGTCTTCTCAGGAGTCCAGTTGAGGGTTGTCTTTGCCTTGGTATTGTCTGCGATGAGGACCGCAGGGTCGCCAAGTCTTCTTGGCTGTTCGGTGACAGGAATTTTCTGCTGTGTGACCTGTTCACAGACAGCGAATACTTCCCTGACGGTGTTGCCGTCATTGGTGCCCAGGTTGAAGGCGGTTGTCGGGTTGCCTTTCTCAAGGTACTCGAGTGCCCTGACATGCGCCTGGGCGAGGTCTTCGACATGGATGTAGTCTCTGACGCAGGTGCCGTCTCTTGTGTCGTAGTCTGTGCCGAAGAGCTGGAATACCTTATCCGAGTTACCTGCCGCCTTCAGGATGTTGGGGATGAGGTGGGTTTCAGGTTCATGCCATTCACCGATCCTTGCCCTGCTGTCTGCGCCTGCGGCGTTGAAGTATCTGAGGCGGACGCTTCTTAAGCCATAGGCCCTGTCGTAGTCGTCCATGATGGTCTCGACGATCTGTTTGCTTTTGCCATAGGGGTTGAC
>JBJEXA010000014.1:0-4754 GCA_051885335.1 Oxalobacter sp.
ATGGACGTCCTGCAAGTCTGAGCCTGGCACTGCCTTGATAAGGGCGAAGGCTGAAAATCTTTCCTCGAAACCATTCGACATCAAAACCCGTCTCACTCAATTCAAAGACCAATGTGCCATACCATGTCCTGAATTGAATGTAAGGCTCACCATTCCAGTTGAAAGCAATTGCTTTTTCTGGTGGTTGGCGTATTGATTGTTCTCCCACCATGACCTTATCCCGATATTTCCGGATGGTTTTTCCATCCATTTTCATTGTTGTCCTGACATCTGGATTCGCAGACATCAACTGCTTCTTCAATTCCTGGAACCAAGCCGATGAAGGAATCCTGACCTGATGGGTTATGAGCCAGTACCGAAGCAGATTATCCACCCGGTCACTGTCCAAAGTACGGACAGACCGCATATCCAGGCCACCATCTAATCCCTGACAATGACATAGATCCTCCTTTGCCTGCGCATCCAGCAACCGTAATGCTAAACCGATATGACGGCCTGTCTGAATAAGATGATCCTCAAACCCGGGGAAAATCTCCGCCAGCAATGGCATCAACCGATGCCGGATGGCATTCCGGGTATAAGTCATATCGTTGTTGGACTCATCCACAATGACAGTCATCTTTGCCTGATCCAACCATTGCTCCAAAATGCGACGGGATATAGCCAGCAAAGGGCGCCCCAGCAGAACAGGCTCTCCTTCCGTCTGATAGGGCAATGCCCCACAATCCGCCATGCCAGTCAATCCAGTCAGTCCCGTTCCACGCAACAGCTGCATCAGGATGGTTTCCAACTGATCATTCCGATGATGAGCCGTCAACAGCAACGGCACCCCATGCTGACGGCATAACCTGCCAAGTGCCTGATAACGCTTCTGCCGGGCATCCGCCTCAATGCCTGTCCCTCTCCGGTTGTCCACCAACACCTTTTGCGCATCAAAATGCACACCTAAACGCTGACAGATTTGACGGCAATGCATCAGCCATCCGTCCGCATTAGGACTGAGTCCATGATGGATATGAAAAGCCCAGAGCGGTATATCTTTCTCCATCGCATACTGCTTGGCAAGACAAAGCAGTACAGTGGAATCAACACCACCACTGAAGGCCACTGCCAGAGGCTTATCAAAAGAAACGCGCATCTGGATAGATTCCATTGCGCGTTTGAACGTTTCTTCAATCAATGGCAAGACATTTCCTAAGCAACCGAAATGGTATCGCTGAATTTACCAAAGTTCAGCCATTTTTCCTGACGAGCTGCCAGCAGTTCATCAACAGGCACATCCTTCAGTTTGACATAAGCATCCAGCAACGCCTGCTTGAGAGTTCCTGCCATTTCCTTCAGATTGCGGTGTGCTCCACCCATTGGTTCCTCAATGATACGGTCAATCAATCCGATTTCCTTCAGACGCTGCGCTGTCAACCCCAATGCTTCTGCCGCTTCATTGGCTCTCTCTGCCGTCTTCCATAAGATTGATGCGCAGCCTTCTGGTGAAATCACCGAATAGACAGCATTCTGAAGCATCTGAACAACATCAGCGACGGCAATCGCCAAAGCACCGCCAGATCCCCCTTCACCAATCACTGTCGCAACAAGAGGCACCTTGATTTCCGCCATTTCATACAAGTTGCGGCCGATTGCCTCAGACTGTCCCCTTTCTTCGGCATCAATGCCAGGAAAAGCACCCGGTGTATCGACAAAGGTGAAAACAGGTAAACCGAATTTTTCTGCCGTATGCATCAGACGAAGTGCCTTGCGGTAGCCTTCCGGTCGTGGCATTCCGAAGTTACGGAAACTCCTTTCCTTGATGTCACGCCCTTTCTGATGTCCGATCACAACACAGGGAATACCATCCAGACGGGCAAGCCCACCGACAATTGCAGGATCGTCAGCAAATGCCCGGTCACCATGCAGTTCACGAAAATCGGTGAAAATCTCCTGGATATAATCAAGCGTATAAGGTCGGTTTGGATGACGGGCAATCTGGGAAACCTGCCAAGGGGTCAGCCCTGCATAGATTTCCTCAATTAACTGGCGGTGCTTTTCTTCCAACCGGATGATTTCCTCAGAAATATCAACGGAAGCATCTCCCTGAACAAGACGCAGTTCCTCGATTTTTGCATTCAGTTCAGCAATCGGCTGCTCGAAGCTGAGAAACATCGTTTTCGCCACACTATCTCCTTCTTGGCTGCACTTTCCAGCAAAACAGCCTTAAAACATTAAACTCTTCTTATTTTACAAGAACTGACAAACGCCGGCTGTCACGAACGCCGCCATTCTGTAATGCCTCCCGGGCGGTCTTCCAGCTCAATACCCTTTTCCTTCAGGGCATTGCGAATTCTATCTGCCTCGGCATAATCCTTATTTTTCTTGGCAACAAGACGTGCCTGAATCTGTCCCTCAATCCATGCCGCATCACTTTCATCAGCACCCCCTTTCAGGAATTCATCAGGATTGCGATCCAACAACCCTAAAACACCTCCCAGCGACTTCAGCAAGGAAGCTGTTTCAACCGAATGAGTCCTATTGACCTCACCAGCCAGTTCAAACAAGACAGCAACCGCTTCCGCTGTATTGAAATCATCATTCATCGCATCCTTGAAACGGGCTGCATAAGGATTGTTCCAATCGATATCAACAACTGGAGCATCCACACCCTTCAATGCGGTATAAAGGCGCGTCAGTGCACCTTTGGCATCATTGAGATGCGCATCCGAATAATTGAGCGGACTCCTGTAATGTGTACGGATAATGAAGAAACGCAGGACTTCTGCATCGTAATCCTTCAGGACATCACGGATAGTGAAGAAATTGCCCAAAGACTTGGACATCTTCACATTGTCCACACGGACAAAGCCATTGTGCATCCAGTAATTGACAAACGGTTTCCCGGAAGCTCCTTCTGACTGGGCGATTTCATTCTCATGATGAGGGAACTGCAGGTCAAAACCACCGCCATGGATATCAAAATGTTCCCCCAGCAGCTTGCTGGACATCGCCGAACATTCAATATGCCAGCCTGGACGGCCCTTGCCCCATTTTGAATCCCATTTCGCCTCATCTGGTTCAGATGCCTTGGCAGACTTCCACAGCACAAAATCCAATGGATCACGCTTGCCGGTATTGATGTCAACCCGCTCCCCTGCACGCAGATTATCCAAGGATTTGCCTGACAGCTTACCGTATCCCTTGAAATCCCGGACGGAATAATTCACATCCCCATCCTCAGACTGATAAGCCAAGCCGTTCTGTTCAAGCTTATCAATAATCGCCAGCATCTCATTGATGTATTCAGTCGCTTTTGGTTCATAATCTGGTGGCAGAATCCCCAATGCCTGGGTATCCTCATGCATATACTGTGTGAAACGGGTCGTCAGGTTCAGCATAGTTTCCCCATTTTCTCCAGCACGGTTGATGATCTTGTCATCAATATCCGTAATGTTACGGACATACGTAACATCATAGCCCAATGCTTTCAACCAACGGTAAACGACATCAAAAGACATCATCATGCGGGCATGTCCCATATGGCAGTAGTCATAGATTGTCATACCGCATACATACATCCCTACTTTACCGGGTTCAATGGATTTGAAAACCTGCTTGCTTCTGGTCAGGCTGTTGTATATCTGAAGTTCGCCCATCTTGAATCGCCATACCTTAAAAACAAATAAATTATTATTTTACTGTGATTTCATCCCTCCCATCCAATTTTGCTGAAACAAATCTGAACCAAGAAATATCTGCTTCAAAAGACAAGGCAATATCATTGCCTGCCCGAGTCTGCTAGAATGCACTTACATCTTCTGATTCATACGAATGGTAGTGCTTTCTTGCATGCGCTACTTAGACTGAAACACTCAAATCATCAAGGAACAACATGGCAGTTATCCTGAATACCAACTTCGGTAAAATCAAAATCGAGCTCGACGAAAAGAAGGCTCCCAAGACAGTCAAGAACTTTCTGGAATACGTCAATGCCGGTTTCTATAACGGCACTATTTTCCACCGTGTCATCAACAACTTCATGATCCAGGGGGGTGGTTTTGACCAAAGCATGCGCCAGAAAAAGACCAATGCCCCGATTGAAAACGAAGCCAAGAACGGTCTGTCCAACAAGACCTACTCCATTGCAATGGCCCGTACTATGGATCCCCATTCCGCCACGGCGCAGTTCTACATCAATGTCGCTGACAACGACTTCCTCGACTATCCAGGACAGGACGGCTGGGGATACTGCGTTTTCGGCAAAGTCACCGAAGGCATGGATGTTGTCGATAAAATCAAGGGCGTCAGGACCATCTACCACCCAAGCGGCCATCAGGATGTTCCTCTGGAAAGCGTCATCATTGAATCCGCTGAAGAAGTCTGACACAAACCGGACCGACTGATTGCCATGGACGAGCCTGCACGTTTCAAAGCAGTTTTTCTTTCAGATCTCCATTTATCTGAGGAAATGCCGAAAACAACGCAGGCTTTCCTGGATTTCCTGAAAAACCAGGAACACCAAACCGAACAGCTTTATATCCTGGGTGACCTATTCCAGTACTGGGTCGGGGATGATGCGATGGAGAATGCTCCTTATCTCCAGACCGTCACCGGTGCCATCAAGACATTGTCAGACAATGGTACCAGTATCTTCTGGGTCTGCGGCAACCGGGACTTCCTCACTGGGAAAAAATTCCTGAAGGCAACAGGTGCTACCGCCCTCAAAGAACCCGGCATCCTGCAGGCTGGTGATGCACGCATTGCGATGG
>JBJEXA010000015.1:0-4734 GCA_051885335.1 Oxalobacter sp.
CTGCCGGAAACCACCGCCTGAGCAGAAACCTTGGCACTGCCATAAACAGCAGCCCCCTCAGAAACAGCCGCATGTTGAATGCGGGCATTGCCATAAACCATTGCACTACCGGATATGGAACCACCAACCAATACCGCCGATTCATAAATCCTGCCAAACCCACTGACATGCCCTGCCCATAATTCCGTACTGCCATAGACATGCCCATTACCGATGACAGAAGATTCCTGATGAATCTGGGCATGACCATAAATACAGGCATTGTCGCCAATCTCAGCAGTCCCAAAAACAACCGCATGGTCAAACACCTCGGCATTGCCCCCAATGGCCGCACGCATAGAAACCTCAGCAGAACCATAGACCTTGGCATTGCCTGAAACCATGCCTTCTCCAGAAATCCGCGCTGAACCGAAAACTTCCGCCTCATCATGAATCCATGCCCTGACAGCGACCACGGCATCACCATAAACCTTGGCACGATCGGCTACCAACGCCTCCCCGAATACCTGGGCCCGTCCGTAAACCCGCGCTTCATCAGCCACCCAGGCCAAACCTTCAGCAGAAAGGTTCCATTCCCCTTCAATATAGCCCCCAAGGTCATCTGCCATGACCCCATCGCCGATATCAACGAGCGCACGGATGCGGTAAAGCGTCCTCATCAGCGGACCATCCTGCACTTGGACGGTATCATCCATCACCAGTTCATATTTGCCATTCATTGCTTTGCCTGTGTTTTACACGGACTACATATCCGTCATATAAAAGACTATAACAGAGATGGGAAGATTGATGGGACAACATACCTCTCCTGCCCATCAAAGATAAAAGAAACCCCGGCATCATCTCTGATACCAGGGACAGTATAGAAGGATCGTTAATACAGAAAAACTATCCTACTCCTAAGATTACCCAGCATGATTTTCAAGCAAGCTGCGCAGCATCCAGGCATTCTTTTCATGAATCTGAAGACGTTGGGTCATCAGATCAGCCGTTGGCTGGTCATTAGCCTTGTCTGCCAATGCCAATACCTTCCGGGCAGACTTAGTCACAATCTGTGATGCCACGATAACATCCAGAATCATCTCTTCTGCCTTGGGCACGCCAGCGGTCTCCTTTACATCAGATAGTTCAATAAATTCCTGCATTGTACCAGGAGCCGGATAACCCAGCGAACGGATGCGTTCTGCAATCTCATCCAAAGCATTCCAGAGCTCAGTATACTGATCCATGAACATCGTATGCAGCGTCTGGAACATCGGACCTTTCACATTCCAATGATAGTTATGGGTCTTGGTATACAAGCAGAAACTGTCTGCAAGGAACTTGGAAAGACCATCAGCGATTGCCTTGCGGTCCTTGTCTTTGATACCGATATCAACAGCGGGGATTTTCATCGGGTTGTCTCCTTAGTTATAGGTGGGATATGGGATATTTTCCCTAGAACATTACCATCCAGAGAATGCCAATTCAGTTTACACCCTTTCTGGCAGGCATGAAAGCAGTATATCAATTCAGTAAAAACAGGCAAGAAAAAAGACGACTGAAACCGCCCTCCGTAGACAGTAAAAACAGACAATCAGAATTTATGGGTGATGCCAACCTGCCAGCTGGTAACCGTATCATGCCCCGTTCGAAGGTCTGGATAATAGGTGTTGTAGGCAATGGAAGCCATCGCATCATCGGCATCCAGATAAGAAACATTGGCATACAATGATGTCCGCTTGGACAGATCATAGGTATAGCCCAACGCATACTTGTTGGCTTTGCTGTCCTTCCCATATTCAATCTTGCCATGGTTGTAAGCAGCATTAACCGTATGTGGTCCATATCTATACTGCAGACCGACAATCGCATTCTTCTGGTTGATGGAATGATCCAATCCGTTGAAAATATCAACTTCAGCATCTGTACCCAAACCATTGAATGCCTGGATGGATACCGATTCATAGCCCGCGGAAACTTTCAGACTTCCCCAACTGGGACCCAAGAAGGTATAGGCAACACCAAGGTTCCATTTATAAGAATCATTAGAATCAACGATTTTTTCGTAATTCGCCAGCAGGTCCAGACCACCATTACTGTACCTGCCGCCAATAAGCCAGCCATCATTGTTGATATGGTATTGGTTCAGGTATGCCCCACCATAGTTACGGGATCTGGGGTTTGTATTCTCACCGATGGTATATGCCAAACCAAAACTGAATCCCGACCAATTGGGACTGTCATAACGGAACGTATTGGCATTGACTTCAGAATCAACCAACGTATAGAAACCGGCACTGATCCCATTCTGGTAAAACGGATCCAAAGAACGGTAATTCTCAATCGCATAATTAACGACACGTCCGATATGAACTGCGCCAAACGTTTCACTACGGAAACCAATATTGGCGACACTCTGCCATTCAGGTGGCTGCCAGACAAGGTTTTTGTTGTCTGTCCTAATCACTTCATCCATCTGCATCGTCTGGTCCTGATAATTAGGATGACGCGCACCACGAGTACCATCGTTGATGTTCACGCACCGTTCCAGATTGAATTCAGCTTTCAATCCATCCCCCAAGTCTTCCGTGCCTCGAAAACCGATACGGCTATCAACATTACTGCCAATACGGACATCAGAACCCGTGGATTTCGCGATACCGGTATCCACAATACCGTAAATGGTAACATTGCTCTGTGCAAAAGCAGTGCCAACGGAAATACCTAACAAAGCGCAGACTATCAATGATTTTTTCATGGTTTTCATCCTGTTTCTGGGACATTTCCTGATATCAAATAACACGCAGTCCTCCCCTCCCTACGCTAGCTGGAATCATACCTGCAATAAATTCATCCGTAATGGCATTTTTCAATGCTGTTGTACCGTCACGACAATCAAACAGAAAACAGGGTAATATCATATCAAGTCAATCTGACAGGGCTGATTTGAGATGATTTCCAGAAAACTCTGCATTTCTATGACTGCTGTTCTGCTGTTGATGACTGCTGTTTTTCCGTCAATGGCTGATGACTGCTATATCAATGATGTAGGACATGCCATCATTATTCAAGATAATGACGACGGCAGGACAAAGGTCATTTTTGACCTTAGAAAAGATAGCTTCACAGCTGAAGGCCCCCGTCTCACATCAATTGTCCTGACCCAGTACGTCGGCAAAGACAAGGAACGGTTTGCCAGTCATAAAAACGGACCGGAAACAGCCATCGAATTTTCTAAAAACCTCGCAAAAGTGAAGACATCGAAATCTTCCCCATGGAATATTCCGGGTGTCAAAGGAGATTACTACCACCTAGACTTACCCCTTATGGTAGAAAAACTACGGGATAACGAACATTTTTTACAGGCAGAAAAACAGATGGAAACAGCCATGCAGTCGCTGCTGGCAGCAACACCGGCTGAACAACAGAACGATATCATGCTTGCCCAAAAAAACTGGCAAGAAGAAACCGCTGAAAAAACAGCAATGGATATCCTGCGGGACAGCAGACTGACAGCTGGCAGTGCCAACAGGATTATCGAAACCATTCCAGAGGCCTATATTGATGTGGTCGCTTCACGTGCCCGCTGGCTGACTATCCTGGCAAAACAGCAGCAAAACCCTCTCTATATACCTGTATTCCAAGGGACAATCCATAAGATTGACCAAAATGGAGACAATATAGATATCATGTTACGCCCCGAAGGGCAGCATTCAAGCCTATATCTCTGTTCGCTTGACACGCCTGCATGCAACCAAGCGGAAAATCTTCTGGCAGAAAAAAAGACAGCTACTGTACAAGCAACCGGTAAACTTGATATTTCCAAAGGGTTCATCCAAGGGAATTATGTCATCCCAGTTAAACCGGCAGAACAGCCTTTCCTTCCAACCAGCGGGCAGAAACCATAATCTCCCTGCTTAAGAGACTTACCGCCTGGGACGCTGCTGGATACCCCCGGTTTTATGCTCCGGCTCCTGAACTGTGTTTTTTCTATCAGAGGTCTTTTTCTTGCCGATGACATCTTCGACAGACAGTTCCTGAGCTTTGTTGATTTCGTCAACAGACATCGTATTCTCTAATGCCTGCAGTTTCTCACTAGCCGTCTCATTCGTGGAAGCAGCCTCATTGAAGAGGACATAAGCATAAGCCTCATTCTTGTTGACACCTTTGCCACCTTCCTGATAAGCAATACCCAAGTTCAGCAAAGCATCAGCATTGCCCTGTTGAGCTGACAGCTTCCAAAGATTGACAGCTTTAGCATAATTCTTCGCAATACCGGAACCAAACCAGTAAGAAACACCGAGATTGTACTGGGCAACCGCATTGCCCTGTTCTGCCGATTTCTGGTAAAGCCGCACAGATTCCGCCAGATTCTTCTCAACACCAGCACCATAGTAATAGCAGTCACCGAGCTTGAGCTGGGCTTCTGCATCGCCCCGGTCAGCAGCTTTCTGATACCATGTAGCAGCCTGTCCTTCATCTTTGGCGACCCCTATACCATTCTCATAGGCTTCACCAACAGCCATCTGTGCCTTGACCACATCCTGCTCCGCCGCTTTCTTGAACCAAGGGAAAGATCGGGGATCATCTTTCCCATAAGTCACACCCAGATAGTACTGGGCTTGAGCATTGTCCTGATTGGCAGCCTGCCGCCAAAGGCTGACCGCCTTAGAGATATCCTGACGGACACCACGCCCTGTCGCATAAGCGACACCCAAGTTTGCCTGGGCTGCTGCATTACCATTTTCCGCT
>JBJEXA010000016.1:0-4731 GCA_051885335.1 Oxalobacter sp.
GCCCATTAAAATCCCCGTTAAGTAATGGTCTACTTAACGGGGTATAGTTCATTTCTGGCGGATGCTCTTTTCCTGTGTTCTATCTTTGGTATCAGCTGCCAGCAACAGATTTTATCTTGCGGTACTGAACCATGACCTTGGAATTATAGCCGCCATTTCCGCCTGCATAGGCTCGGACACCTCTTTCAATGGAACCTCTCTGTTTAATCAGGTCTTTCAGGAGTTTGGCGCCAACCTTGATATTAACAACAGGATCCATTGCCATTTTCACGCCGCCATAAGGTTCAAACCGGCGGGTATGGATATGGGTGACCACCTGCATCAGACCATTGGCACCACCGGCTCCTCTTGCATTGGGATTGAAACGGGATTCAATTGCCATGATAGCGAGAATCAGGTGTGGATCAAGGTCTAGATCAAAGGCGGCCTTGTAAGCTGTTGTCACAAACAGGTCAGAATGGTGGGTTGGAATACGGTAATGGCTTGCAATCCATTCAGTCAGGCGTTTTTTCTGTCTGACTTCTGCTAGAGAAAATGACGCATCATTTTCATTCATCGGTTCAATCTGCGGTGTTTCTGCAACAGGTTCCTTGAGGGACTGAGAGAGAACCTCAGCGGCTTGGGCCTGAGGGATGACAGAAGCACTGTCTTTAAAGGAACCATTGATGGATACAGACATCAAGGCAGCTGCAACAGCTATCAGACTGGCAAGCATCACAGCAATCTTTGACTGTCGTGCAGTCAAAGAACAGGATATAGCACGTTTTAAAAACTTGTTAAACACAAAATCTCCAGAGAAACCACTGAATGGCTATTGCTGGGAATCATTGTACAGTTTATTTATAATCCGTCCGAAAACCATCAAGAACTGGATTCCAGCTTTCAGCAGTGGTAAAAATCCCGATTGCCGATGTTATTGATTCCTATAACATCAACAGCATGGAAGTGCTTTCACGGTACATTCCTGTAGAAAGGCATTAAGGGAAAGAAGTACCAGGCACGGAACAGAAAAAGGACAGGAAAAACCCCTGTCTATCTGATGGCAATCATTTTAGGAATTGTTTTATATCCGGTCAAATAGATAGAATCGGTTGTTATTGCAATTTGTCATGACAGATAAAAAGAAGCGGTCAGGTTAAGTACATAGAATCAATAAGTTGAATTTAATTGGGTATGTAGAAAACGATGTATCATAAAAGAGACAAATAATATGACATATCTAGATTTAAGAGACTTTGCTGACAAATTAAAGGCAGTCGGCAAACTTAAGGAAATCAGTGCATCGGTTTCTCCTGAACTTGAGATGACAGAAATTTCCCACAGGGTATTGGAAAAAGGAGGGCCTGCACTGCTTTTTACCCAGCCGGCAGGTTATGCTATGCCTGTCCTGACCAACCTGTTTGGCGATGTCCATCGGATCGCCATGGCAGTGGGCGGAGGGGGATTACGCGACCTTCGTCAGTTGGGCGAATTCCTGGCTTCACTCAAAGAACCCAAACAGCCAGAAAAACTGTCAGGTTTTCTCAGTATGATGCCATTGCTTAAATCTTTATGGCATATGAAACCCAGAATAAGCAAAAAAGGTGTCTGCCAACAGGTTATGGTGGAAGGCGGGGAAGTTGATTTATTTACCTTACCAGTTCAGAAATGCTGGCCAGGCGATGCCTCCCCCCTGATTACCTGGGGAGTGACAGTTACACAGGGGCCTGCCAAACTGCGCCAGAACCTAGGCGTGTACCGCCAGCAGGTCATTGACCGTAACAAAGTCATCATGCGTTGGCTGCCACATCGTGGTGGAGCCCAGGATTTCAGGGACCATCGATTGATCAATCCTGGAAAACCGTTTCCTGTCGCTGTGGTAATCGGCGCGGATCCTGCAACTTTGTTGGCAGCTGTCATGCCGATACCTGATGGCATATCAGAATATCAGTTTGCAGGTCTGCTGCGGGGGGAACGTACAGAGTTGGTCAATACCGTTTCAGGAAGCCTGTCAGTACCAGCCCGGGCAGAGATTGTCCTTGAGGGCTCTATCCTGCCTGATGAAAGCCATCCAAGCGGCTATGAACATGCTCTTGAGGGACCTTTTGGCGACCATACCGGTTATTACAATGAACAGGAATGGTTCCCTGTCCTGACTGTTGACCGTATCACCATGCGTCAGGATTCCATCTATCTTTCGACTTATACAGGCCGTCCACCAGATGAGCCTTCGATGCTGGGACTGGCGCTGAATGAAGTTTTTGTGCCATTGCTGCAGAAGCAGTTTCCTGAAATCATGGACTTTCACCTGCCACCAGAAGCATGCAGTTATCGTATGGCAGTCATCAAACTCCGCAAAGCCTATCCGGGTCATGTCAAACGGGTGATGTTTGGTGTCTGGAGTTTTCTCCGGCAGTTCCTCTATACCAAGATGATAGTCGTTGTCGATGAAGACATTGACATCCGTAACCATGCAGACATCCTCTGGGCAATTTCAACCCGGGTGGATCCCGCAAGGGATACTGTCATCATCGAGAATACCCCGATTGATTACCTTGATTTCGCATCGCCTGTCAGTGGACTGGGAAGCAAAATGGGCATAGATGCAACCAACAAATGGCCAGAAGAAACTTCCCGTCGGTGGGGACGGAAAATCACAATGGATTCAGAAGTATCAGCGAAAATCGACAGCATCTGGGAATCGCTGGGGCTTTGAAAGAAAAACGGCTTTCTGTTTGCGAAAAACGGGTGTTGCTGTACAATGCAACCCAGCGGGCCCCTGCGCATTGTGGAATGGTGAAACTGGTCAGGTCGGGAACGAAGCAGCCACAGCCAATCTCCGCGAGTGCCGCAGTCAAGGCTCGCTTCGTTTATCTGCGGGTCTGAAGGGGGTTCCCTTGAGGTCTTTCTGCCTTCGCAATTGTTTTTCACCGATTCATGGCAATAAGGTAAAATCTTTCCATGACCTATCTTGTCCTTGCCCGAAAGTACCGTCCCAAGCGTTTCAGTGACCTTGTGGGACAGGAGCATGTTGTCCGTGCATTGAGCAATGCACTGGAAAGTGGGCGGATTCATCATGCCTATCTTTTCACCGGCACCCGAGGGGTTGGAAAGACAACACTGTCAAGGATTCTGGCCAAATGCCTGAATTGCCAGCAGGGTGTTTCAGCTGATCCCTGCGGTGAATGCGAAGCCTGTCGGGCGATTGATGCTGACCGTTTTGTGGATTATATTGAACTGGATGCTGCATCCAACCGTGGTGTCAGCGACATGCAGCAGCTTCTTGAGCAGGCAATCTATGCACCGACGGTAGCCCGCTATAAAGTTTATATGGTTGATGAGGTGCATATGCTGTCGAACCAGGCTTTCAATGCCATGCTCAAGACATTGGAAGAGCCGCCTGGATATGTCAAGTTCATCCTTGCGACAACCGATCCTCAGAAGATTCCTGTCACGGTGCTTTCCCGGTGCCTGCAGTTTAATTTGAAGCAGATGCCGGAAGATGCCATCATCTCCCATCTTTCCAATATCCTGGATAAAGAGACCATCAGCTATGAGTTGCCTGCCCTGCGCCAACTGGCACATGGCGCACAGGGATCCATGCGTGATGCCCTGTCGTTGACGGATCAGGCAATTGCCTATGCAGCAGGCAATATTACAGCAGATGCGGTGCAGGATATGCTTGGGTCTTTGGATCAGACCTATCTGATACGGCTGCTTGAATGCCTGTTATCACAGGATGGCGCTGGCATGCTTGCCGTTGCCGATGAAATGGCGTCCAGGGGGCTGTCTTACCAAGCGGCCTTGCAGGAACTTTCAACATTGTTCAACCGTATCGCCATCATTCAATGTGTTCCGGCATATCTGCCTGATAATGGTGACCAGGCAGAAGCTTTGCTACCGTTTGCGCAGCAGTTTACCCCTGAAGAAGTGCAGCTTTATTACAGTATCACTGTCCACGGATTGCAGGAAATCGGGCTGGCACCAGACGAATATGCCGGTTTTACCATGACACTTCTGAGGATGCTTGCGTTTGCTCCTTCGGAGAGGAAAGGCAAAGAAAATCAACCCGCGCTTTCACCGCAACCAAAAGTTGCCAGGCTGCAGGTTCCAGTCAAAGAAAGAACGGCTCAAACCACTGTTTCAAGGCTGGATGCAGCTGTATCAGCCAATCCGGTGCAGCCATTTGTGGAATCCTCTGTCATATCATCAGAAACAGTTTCTTCTGTCGTACCTCAGGCGCAGACAGTTGCGGTTGGAAAGCAGCCCGGACAACCATTAAGCCAGTGGGATGGCAATTGGCCTGGACTGGTCAAGGATATTCCCGTCAAGGGACTTGCCCGTCAGCTGGCGCAGCAGACAGAACTGGTCAGATATACCAAGGAAGGCAGTGAGATGGTCTTCTTGCTGCGTTCCCCGACCCCTGCCATCTGTACCGTATCAGCCATATCAAAACTCAGTGAATGGCTGGCGGGGTATTTTGGCTGTCAGGTCAAGATCCGTACAGAAATCGGCAAGGCGGAAAACACGGCCAGCCGCGATGCCCGTGAAGCTGAGGTTGCCCGTCAGCAACAGGTAGAAACAGCGATGGTCAATGACCCCTATATCCAAAGTCTGGTGTCCGGATTCGATGCCCAGATTGTAGAAGGATCCATTAAACCAAATCCAAACTGAACAGGAACACAGCATGAAAAATCAACTGGCAGGTCTGATGAAACAGGCCCAGGCAATGCAGCGCAATATGGAAAAAAT
>JBJEXA010000017.1:0-4696 GCA_051885335.1 Oxalobacter sp.
CCGGATAATGCTTTGTCACCCATCTTTCTCTTCCTCCAAATATTTTGGTTAGTTTCGTTTTTCCTGGCATAAGCCAGATTTCCTGGAACGGGAAGGCACAAGCCTCCCTCAGTTCTTTCCGCCTCCGTCATCCACGTTCCATGCGCGCCTTCAGCCGGGCCATCGTGCCCGGTGACCAGACCTGGGGATCCACCCAGATATTGACGACAGCACACTTGCCGGTCGCAGCGACCGCCTCGCGCCCACGCCGTAGAGCAGCGGCAATCTCTTCAGGGCGGTGGACTTCTTCACCATACCCGCCCAACATCTCCGCAAATTTACCATATGACAAGTCACTTAATAAAGTGCCCGTACCATTTTTATCGCCATATCGGACCATTTGCGCATATCTGATCATATTCATCGCCGAATTGTTCCCGACAACCGCCAGGAACGGCACATTGAAACGGTTCGCTGTCTCAAGGTCAAAAGCCGTCATCGAGAAAGCACCATCCCCGTAATAACAGACAACCTCCTTCCCGGGATTCGCCAACTTAGACGCAATCGCAAACCCCGTGCCAACCCCCAAGCATCCGAACGGCCCTGGATCCATCCATTGCCCTGGATTGCGGGGGTGAACCCCCAATGCAGAAATCGACACCACATCCCCGCCATCGCCGATATAAACCGTATCCTCGCCAATAAAACGATCCAGCTCATAAGCCACCCGGTAAGGATTAATGGGAACATTATCAGACAGGAACAGCGGCTTCAACTTCTCCAAAGCCTGATTCTCAACTTCACGAAGCTTCTGCCGCCAAGCCAAACGCTGGGAGAGAGGTCCCTGGCCAACCCGGCCAGAAGCCGCTGCCACAACCGCTGAGAAAACCGCGCCATGATGCCCCAGCAGCCCCAGTTCAATATCATGGTTCTTGCCAATCGACGCATAATTCTGGTCAATATGCACCACCTTCGCCTCAGGATTCAGCATCCTGCCAAACCCCAGCCTGAAATCCAGTGGCGCACCGGCAATCAGAACCAGATCCGCCTGGGAAAACGCCAGCGACCTCGTCCTGTCAAACAGCAGCGGATCATCTGGACGGAAAATCCCCCGGGCAGAACCATTCACATAAACCGGCATATCAAACCGCCTTGCCAGCGCCACCGCCTCAACATGGCTGCGGCTGTCCCAGACCCGGCTGCCAAACAGCACAACAGGCCTTTCCGCATCAATCAGCAGATCTGCCAGTTTTTCAATACTTTCAGCATCAGGCACAATCTTGTTCACGGCACGGAACCTGCCAGCCTCAGGGATGCGGCATAACCGTTCATCAATCTTCGCATCCAGCAGATCACGTGGAATCTCAAGCAGAACCGGCCCCTGCACAGGCCCGTTCGCCTCACGGCACGCCATCGACACCATATCAGCAATACGTTCCGTCGTCCGGACACTCGCCGCCCATTTCGTCACAGGCGCCATCAACCGCACATGGTCAAATTCCTGCAGGGTGCCCTGAAGATACTGCGTGGTCGCCCCCTGCCCGCTGATATGCAGCAAAGGCGTTTCCGCGCGCAAAGCTGCAGCCAGCCCTGTCATCGCATTACAACATCCTGGACCTGAAGTCGTCACCAGACAGCCGGTTTTTCCTGTCTGACGGGCATACCCGTCCGCCGCATGCGCCGCCACCTGCTCATGACGGAAATCGACAATCCGGATCCCCTCACGGACACACCCTTCATAAATATCAACAATATTGCCGCCAGACAGCGTGAAAACCGTATCAATCCCTTCATTCCTCAGGGCCTTGGCAACAAGCCGCCCGCCAGAAACCAGGTTTCCGTCATCACCAGAAGACTGCTGTGCGCTGTTCACCATATCAGCTGTCATTCATCAAAAGCGTTTACAGAGCATATAAGGGTATATAGAGAATGGAAAATCTACCACAGATTACCGGATTCTGTAACCTTACGGCCAATGCCAAAAACCGGCAATTCCAACCTGCCTCAGCTTCATCAACAGCCGTGTGGGCACAGATTCCTGGCAATCTCCAGGTTATGCGGCCTCACCGCAACCAGACACATGGCAGGCAGCACACCAATACCTGAACGCGGCCAGAACAGTCTTGTAAATCCTTGCAGCCGCTGGGAAGAAATGGGGTGAAGCCTGAAAATCCTTAGTCCAGCTGAGGCCAGAGAGACCACAAGGGTCATCCAGAGGGGTTACGTTTCCATAAGGAAACCATAATAAAACAACATCAGGATAAAGAAAAACACTTAAAAGAAAGGAGACGCAGGCGGTTTTAGATGAGACAGTAAGCATTAGCAGACTTAAGCATTCTTGCAACCAGTTGATTCATATTTGTTTTTTATTTAATAATCTTTTGTCCTTTATAAAAGTGATGCATTGTTATTGATATCAAGAATCGAAAAAATGTATTTTGTAATAGGCACTTATGGTTATTGTCTGGTATATTCCATAGGTCCGCTAATGCTTATTAGCAGACCATTGAAAAACATCAGGAAAAAGCAGGGCTTTCTGAAGAGCGGCATGAAACCAGAAACAACCAGACAGACAGCAGACAGAGGAGAAGACAGTCCGATGAAAGGCATCATCCTTGCAGCAGGCAAAGGCACAAGGCTGTATCCTGCATCACTGTCGATTTCCGAGTACCTGCAGACCATCTACGATAAGCCTAAGATCTGCTATCCGCTTGCCACCATGATCCGTGGTGGGATAAGAGACATCCTCATCATCACCAGTGAATCCGACCTCGACAACTTCAAGAAAGTCCTTGGTGATGGTTCCCAGTGGGGCATCAAACTCACCTACATGGTCCAATATATCCAGAAAGGCATCGCAGACGCATTCCTGATCGCAAAAGACTGGATAGCAGGCAAACCTGTCGCCCTCATCCTCGGCGACAACCTCTTCTATGGCGAAAAGATCCCCGCCCTCATGAAGAAAGCCGTCAGGCGCCAGAGCGGGGCAACCGTCTTCGGCTATGCCGTCAAAGACCCGGAAAGATTCGGTGTCGTTGAATTCGATGAGAAAGGCAACGCCATCAGCCTTGAAGAAAAACCCAAACAGCCGAAATCCAACTACGCCGTCACAGGACTTTACTTCTACGACAGCACCGTCTGCGGCAAGGCTGCCACCCTGACACCATCAGACCGGGGCGAGCTTGAAATCACCGACCTCAACCGTCTGTACCTTGAAGAAGGCACCCTACAGGTCGAGAGACTCGGAAAAGGCGTTATATGGCTTGATACAGGCACCCATGACGCCATGCTCCAGGCAAGCGTCTTCGTCCAGTCCATGGAAACCAACACCGGCAGAAAGATCGGCTGCATCGAAGAAGAAGCCTATAAACGGGGCTTCATCAGTGCAGAGAAACTTCTGGGCTATCTGAATAACTTCAAATCAAACGGGTACTACGATTACATCAAGGACATCGTCCTGAGAGATGTGAACGCACAGGATTGATTGACAGATGCAGGCAACGGGCGGACCTCAGACACAGCAGAATACACAGGTGGACAGTGATATCCAGGCACTGTCCAGGGAAAATCCTGCCCGTTTCCCAGACGCCACCATCTCCACCTCAGGCATCACCCCCAGCCATGACAGCTCCACCGGAGGACTTATTGAGCTGGCGAAAGCAGGATGCAAAAAATATAGGCAAAGCACACCAAAAGGAGGCTTGTAATGACAAAGCCCAAAGTATCAGTCCTGACCCCTGTGTATAACACACAGGAGAAACATCTGAGAGAATGCATTGAAAGCATACTCAATCAGACATACCAGGATTTCGAATTCATCCTTCTGAACGACGCATCGACTGATCCGAATGTCGAGAAAGTCATCCAGTCCTACGATGACCCGCGTATCGTCTATACCGTGAATGAGAAAAATCTGGGTATCAGCCCAAGCCGCAATAAGCTGTTGCAGATGGCCAGAGGGGAATATCTGGCGATTTTTGATCATGATGATATCTCCTATCCCGACCGTCTTGAACTGCAGGTTTCTTATTTAGAAAGTCATCCGGAAGTTGGGGTTGTCAGTTCCCAAGCGGATGTCCTGTCTGACAGAAAAGGAAACCGCATATGGAACGTGCCAGAGACAAGTTACGAAATCCAAAGGAAATCACTGACCGATTCTTGCGTCATCCATTCAGCCTGCATGTTGCGTAAATCAGTTCTTGACAAATTCAACATTGGCTATGAAGCGGAATATTCTCCAGCAGAAGATTACGCACTCTTCTGCCGGCTTGTTGGAAAAACAGAATTTTACAATTTTCAAAAGAGCCTCATCCAATACCGCGACCATCGGAACAATACAACCCATCTGCGCAAGTCATTGATGCGCATGAATACCAAGGCCATCCAATCCTTTGTGCAGCGTGACAATGCAGAATTGTGGGATTCAGTCCGTATTCAATGCGTCCGCAAAAAACGTTTCAAATTATTCAAATTCCTGCCAATCCTGCAGATAGAAGAGCGGGTGGATCAGTCTGACTATTATCTATTCGGCATCATTCCACTGTGGTCGATTACAGCTAAACCGTGGAGAGAAAAATGAAAGGCATCATATTAGCGGGAGGCAGCGGTTCAAGGCTCTACCCATTGACCCAGGTAATCTCAAAACAGCTCCTGCCTGTTTATGACAAGCCGATGGTTTACTATCCGCTATCGACCCTGCTCCAGTTTGACATTAAAG
>JBJEXA010000018.1:0-18894 GCA_051885335.1 Oxalobacter sp.
CGGTGCCTGCTTGGTTTTTTACTTTTGTCATAACCAGAGGGGCGGGACGGGAGCGCTCCCAGTCACTGTAGCCACCAGCATATTCGCGCCATATACCATTTCCTTCTGCGGCAATGACTTGAGTCACGACATTGTCCAGGAAAGCGCGATCATGGCTGACCAGGAAAACCGTACCATCATAATCCAAGAGCAGCGCTTCAAGCAGTTCCAGGGTATCAATGTCCAAGTCGTTTGTGGGCTCATCCAACACAAGGACATTGGCAGGACGTGCGAAAAGACGTGCTAACAGCAGCCGATTCTTTTCTCCACCCGAACAGGAGGACACTGGAGACCGTGCACGGTCAGGCGTGAAGAGAAAATCTGAAAGATAGCTCATCACATGTTTCCGTTGACCGCCGACCTCAACATAGTCGCTGCCGGGAGAAATCGTATCAATCAACGTATCATTATCGTTAAGCTGGGCACGCATCTGGTCAAAATAAGCAATCTGAAGGCGGGTTCCCAAACGTATCTCGCCGGTATCAGGTGGAATTTCGCCTAGAATCATTTTCAGCAGAGTAGTTTTACCGATACCATTCGGTCCGATGACCCCAACCTTGTCTCCACGTAGGATGATGTCTGAGAAATCCTTGACAATCTGGCGATCTCCAAACGATTTGCAGACATCCTTCAATTCAGCAACCAATTTTCCTGAACGTTCTCCAGATGAAAGGGACAATCGCACCTGTCCCTGCCGTTCCCGGCGTGCCGCACGTTCAAGCCGGAGGGTTTCAAGGCGTCTGACACGGCCCTCGTTCCGTGTGCGGCGTGCTTCAATGCCCTTGCGGATCCAGACCTCTTCCTGGGCGAGGAACTTATCGAATTTGGCGTGTTCGATGCCTTCCACTTCCAGCTGCTTTGCCTTGGTTTCCTTATAGGCGCTGAAATTGCCTGGGAAGGACAGCAGTCTGCCCCGGTCCAATTCAACAATGCGGGTAGCAATATTATCCAAGAAACGGCGGTCATGCGTGATGAAAATCAAGCTGCCTCGAAATTCATTCAGGATATTTTCAAGCCAACGTATGGATTCAAAGTCTAAATGGTTGGTTGGTTCATCCAGCATCAGCAGGTCAGGTGCACCGACCAATCCTCTGGCAAGGGCAACCCGCTTGTACTGTCCGCCAGAAAGACTGTCAATCCGGTCATTCCGGTTCAAGGAAAGTCGATCAAGAATATTCTCGACACGATGATGCAGGTTCCAGGCATCCGTAGCATCCAGCTGGCTCTGTAATATCATGAAGCGTTCCAGAGTTTTCGGGTCATCGCCGCTTTCCAGCTTTTCAGAAAGCTTTTTGTATTCACCCATCAAGCCATGGATTTCATCCAGGGCGGAAGAAACGACTTCAAAAACCGTCTTGTCCTTAGGATAGTCGGGATCCTGTTCGACATAAGCGATAGAAAGATCCTGTTGGATGTTTAAAAAACCGTCATCCAACGCCATCTGCCCGGCAAGTACCTGTAATAAGGAAGACTTGCCCGTGCCATTACGGCCGATAAGCCCGATTTTCTCACCGACCTCCATCGAAAAACTGGCATGGTCCAACATTGGATAGTGTCCGAATGCAAGCTGTGCGTCCCAAAGCGTGATGATTGCCATAATGATTCCTGAAAACGGCAGAAAAAGACATTGTACAGAGGTCTGACGGAAAATGATGACTCGGGTACTCGTCATGCTGGTATGCTTGAGGTAGAATACACTCTCTGAACATCTCGCCATAGTACAATGGATAGTACCCATGCCTCCTAAGCGTGTAATGCAGGTTCGATTCCTGCTGGCGGGACCAGCTCAACGTATCAAGCCGTCACATGACGGCTTTTTATTGCAATTTAATAATCGACGCTATTCTGTTTTCTTGCCGTAGGCCATAGTGCCGCCTAATACGATAGCATAGCTGGAAAAGTGTATATAAGAGAGTGTATATATCCGCTTTTTTCATTCATGTATTGTTTCTGAAGGGGATGTGTGGCCGTAAGTCTATGCGCTATCCTCTCATGCAGTGAGGCCTTGCTTTTGGCTGAAAATTGACATAGGTCAATAAATTTCCCTGTCAATATCAGAAAGTAGGAATTAACCCTGTTTCTGTGCCCTCAAATTGACTTAGGTCAACAATATTTTGGGTGTTCATAAGGCATACTCTGAGTTGACGTTTTTGACGTTAACATCAAAACCAACCAAAGAAAGGTATTGCTCATGAGTAATGAAGAAAATGTAGAATTGACTGATGGCTTCCATCTGTTGATTGATGTCCTGAAAGACAATGGTATCGACACCATGTATGGCGTTGTTGGTATTCCTATCACCAACCTGGCACGTCTCTGGCAGGAAGAAGGTCTGCGTTTCTACTCCTTCCGTGCAGAACAGCACGCTGGTTACGCTGCTTCTATCGCTGGTTACATCCAAGGCAAACCAGGTGTCGCACTGACCGTTTCTGCTCCTGGCTTCCTGAACGGTGTTGCAGCTTTGGCACACGCTACCACCAACTGCTTCCCAATGCTGTTGCTGGCTGGTTCTTCCGAACGTGACATCGTCGACCTGCAGCAGGGCGACTACGAAGAAATGGATCAGTTCCAGATCGCTAAGCCACATTGTAAAGCATCTTATCGTATCAACTCCATCCGTGACATTCCTATCGGTATTGCACGTGCAATGCGCACTGCACTGACCGGTCGTCCAGGTGGTGTTTACGTTGACCTCCCAGCCCGCCTGTTCGGTCAGACCATGCCTCTGGCAGAAGCTAACGCACTGCGCTTCACTCCAGCTCCAATCGGTGGTGCAGCAGCTCCAGCAGCAGACGTTGCTCGTGCAGCAGAAGTCATCAAAGCTGCTAAGAAACCAGTTGCAGTTATTGGTAAAGGTACTGCATACGCTCGTGCAGAAGCTGAAGTTAAAGCTTTCATCGAAGCAACCGGCATTCCATTCCTGCCAATGGGCATGGGCAAAGGTACCATTCCTGACAACCATCCACTGTCTGCTGCTGCAAACCGTGCACGCGCACTGGCAGGTTGCGACGTCTGCATCCTGATCGCCGCTCGTCTGAACTGGTTGATGCAGCACGGTAAAGGCAAGACTTGGGGTAACGAACTGAAGAAATACGTTCAGTTTGATATTCTGGCACAGGAAATCGACTCTAACCAGCCAATCGCTGCCCCAGTTGTTGGTGACGTTAAAGTTACTCTGCCACAGGTTACTGCTGCAGTTGCTGGCTACAAAGCTCCAGCTGACTGGTGCAAGGAAATCTTCGACAAGTGCGCAGCTAACAAAGCTAAACTGGCTGACAAGATGGCAACCTACAATGGCGGCGAAATGAACTACCAGAACTCTCTGGGCGTTATCAAAGAATACATCGCTGCTAACCCATCCATCAACCTGGTTAACGAAGGTGCAAACGCACTGGACAACACCCGTATGATCGTTGACATTCTGGAACCACGTCGTCGTCTGGACACTGGTACTTGGGGTGTTATGGGTATCGGTATGGGCTACTGCGTCGCAGCAGCTGCAGTTACCGGCGACCCAGTCATCGCTGTTGAAGGTGACTCCGCATTCGGTTTCTCTGGTATGGAACTGGAAACCATCTGCCGTTACAACCTGCCAGTTACCGTTGTTATCATGAACAACGGCGGTATCTACAAAGGTAACGAAGAAGACTACAACGGTGCAATCGCATGTACCCGTCTGACCCGTGCTCGCTACGATCTGATGATGGAAGCTCTGGGTGGTAAAGGCTACCTGGCTAACAACCCATCTGAACTGAAGGCAGCTCTGGAAGAAGCAGTTGCTTCTAGGAAACCATGCTTGATCAATGCTATGATTGACCCAGACGCTGGTGTTGAATCTGGCCGTATCAAGAGCCTGAACATCGTCTCTACCGTTGGTAAGAAGAAAGTTGGTGTTGCTTAATCAATCCTGTTGATTGCAACTCGACTCTTCCCCGGACTTTGGTTCGGGAGAGACTCAGTTCAAGAAAACCCCTTAAGCGAGCTTAAGGGGTTTTTTCCATTCTTCTTCGGGAGAAGCTACAATCGAGGAGGCATCCTATAAGGTTGTGCTATCAGAAGCTGTCGTAAGCTAACAGAAAAGAAAAACGGGAAAACCGATGTTTGATTGGATCAAGTCAATGCTGATAAAACGAAAATCAATTGAAAAAACAGAATCACAGCGTCGGCCATCATCTGGAAAACAGCGAGTCCGAATTGCACCAGTTACCCTATCTGAAAGTGCTGGTATCCGTTACCTGCATTTCGGTACAGAATGGATCCAAGGCGCTATGCGGATTCGGAAACCCAACCAGCTTGTTCTGTCATATAGTCATAAGATGGTTGCCTGGATGCTGTTCAACCGGTATCCACAACAGATTGCCCATCTGGGATTGGGATCGGCATCATTGACGAAATTCAGCTATACCACATTTCCGGACAGTATCATCCATGTTGCTGAAATCAATCCAGATGTCATCAATGTCTGTCACAGCATGTTTGAGTTGCCATCCGATGACGAGCGTCTGCATGTTAATCTCATTAATGCGCAGGACTTTGTCAAAGATGAGCAGTACACAGGAAAATTCGACATCATGCATGTGGATCTCTATGATGCCGATGCAAAAGGCCCCGTACTGGATTCTCCGGAGTTCTATGCGGATTGCAGCAGATGCCTGAAAGATAGCGGCATCATGGTGGTCAATCTGTTTGGTGAAGTGCCCAGCTATGATAAGAATATCAGAGCAATCAGACAATCCTTCAGGGAAGTTGTGTCGATGTCGCCAATACCTGAAGGTAATGTCATTGTCCTCGCATTCAAGAAAAAGCCCGCTATTGATTGGCAGGGTCTGGAGGTAGAAGCCAGCAGGATAAAGGGAGAAACCAACCTTCCAACACGCCAATGGATTAAAGATTTCAAGAAAATATGGGGAAAATAAGCCGAAATGAAAGCTTTTGCTACATTTTAATGAGAGATAATTTTGCCAGAGAAGGAGAAATATCACAAAAAAGCAGCATTGGAAGCTGCTTTTTAGCTTAGTACAGTCAGTAAGTCAGAAACAGTGTTCTTGGGCGGGGAAAGAACCGTCTTTGACAGCAGCTACATAAGCCTTGAAAGCTTCTTCAATCGAAGAACATTCCGCCATGAAATTACGGACAAAACGAGCCTTTCTGCCTGGATAGACATTCAGCATATCGTGCATGACCAGGACCTGACCAGAACAATCTGGACCGGCACCGATACCGATGGTTGGGATGTCAACTGCCTCAGTGACAGATTTACCTAAGGATGCAGGAATTGCTTCAAGTACCATCATTGATGCCCCCGCCTTGGCGACAGCTTTTGCATCAGCCATCACTTGAGCAGCCCCATTTTCTGATTTACCCTGGACACGGTAACCACCAAACCGGTTGACAGACTGCGGGGTCAATCCAACATGACCACAGACGGGAATGCTACGTTCAACCAAGTAACGGATAGTATCAGCGATCAGGACGCCGCCTTCCAGTTTCACCATATGCGCACCAGCCTTGACCAGCTTGACGGCATTGGTGTAAGCCGTTTCCCTGTCAGGATAAGTGCCGAAAGGCATATCGGCAATAATCAATGCCGTCTTGTTGCCACGGGCAACACAAGTAGTATGATAGGCTACTTCATTAATTGAAACGGGTAAGGTGGAATCCAGTCCTTGGCAGACCATTCCCAGCGAATCGCCAATCAACAGGGTCTCAACTCCACATTGGTCCATCAGTGCGGCGAAACTGGCATCATAACAGGTCAGCATTGTGATTCTTTCCTGGTTCTGATACAGCTTCGAAATGGTGTTTGTTGTAATGGACTTACGTTCCTGCAAATAGTTAGCCATGAAAACCTCAACAAAGAAAAGGAACAACTGAAAGCGAATAATGCCTGTTTTTTACCGCTATGTCACGCTGTCGTGTCAATAATCATGAACGGAAGATAAAATAGACCGCTCCGACAAGACAGAGTGCCGCCCAGATATAGTCTGTTTTGAAGGGTTGGTCCATATAAAGCATGGCAAACGGGACAAAAACGCTGAGCGTAATGACTTCCTGCAGAATCTTGAGCTGTGCAAGACTGAATGACTGGAAACCGATACGGTTTGCCGGAACCTGGAGCAGATATTCACAAAGAGCGATTCCCCAGCTGATGAGGGCGGCGATATACCAGGGTTTTGAAGAAAGATTCCTTAAATGACCATACCATGCAAACGTCATAAACACATTGGACATGATAAGAAGGCCTGTGGTTTGAAGGAAAACAGGGATATTGAACATAAAAACCTCAAAAGGAGAACGGTTGAAGTTGAAGAATACGTTGACCAGTCACCGACTCAACGAATCCTGCTGCACGTCCTTTGCCTGGAATAACCAGATCAGGGGCAATTTCAGTCAATGGCAAAAGGACAAAAGCCCTTTCGTGCATGCGGGGATGCGGCAATATCAGACGGGGAGTATGGCACCGCTCCGCATTGAACAGCAGCAGGTCAAGATCCAATGTCCTTGGCGCATTGGGGTAAGGGCGTTCACGGCCGAAAGCTTTTTCAATCTGCAACAGGGTATCCAATAGAGAACCTGCATCCAATGAAGTCAACAGGCGTGCGACAGCATTGATATAGTCATCTCCAGAAGCCCCAATAGGAGCGGTTTTGTAAAGCGATGAAACTGCATCAAGCTTGATCTGGTCAATACGGTTAAGAGCAATGATGGCATCCGTAACCTGTTGCTGGGCGTTGCCCAGGTTGGCACCAAGGCCGATATAGGCAGTATTATCCAGCATATCAATCAGCAGATGCAGGAACATCAGCAGGCAAAGAAGCTATCGTTTCCGATGCGGAAGGACGGCGTTTACGTCGGCGTCGTTTTTTCCTGCTACGGCTGTTTTCTGCAGCCCGCATAGAAAGAGATTCCAACAAGACCTGCCGTTCTTCTGCAGAACCTGCGGAAAAGGCTTTCCACCAATCACCGGTTTCTGCATCCAGATCTCCGGCTTCACAACGGATCAGCAGGAAGTCATAAGCTGCGCGGAAATGCGGATTTTCCAACAGACGGAAAACCGATTTTCCACTTCTGCGTTCCAGGCGTGGCTGGAGCAGCCAGATATCTTTCATATCCACAGCGATACGGCGCTGGATGGCAAGAGATTCTGTCTGTCTGCCCAAGACCGTATTGGCAGCATCTACCAGTGCCGGAATCGGATATTCCCCCTTGGTTTGGTTCACTTCCCATTGAGCTTCGACCTCTGGCCATAACAGAACAGCGAACAGAAATCCCGGAGAAACAGTTCTACCGTCACTGATACGGCGGTCGGTGCGCTCAAGAGCGGTTTTGATGAACCGGGTAGCTTTTTGATCTGACAAAGCCTCATCCAGCAGGGGCAGCAGCCTGCCGTGCAGGTCATAGGCACGGAGTTCTTCGAGGCAAGACATCGCATGACCGCTCGTCAGTAGCTTCAGCGTTTCATCGAAAAGGCGTGCAGCCGGGATATTGTCCAGCAGATGGCGCAGTTGAAGGATAGGTGCGCTGGTCGCTTCATCCAGTGTAAAACCGAGTTTCGCAGCAAAACGGACTACACGTAGCATCCGGACAGGATCTTCACGGTAACGCTGCTCAGCATCGCCAATAATACGCAACGTCTTGGAATCCAGATCGCGGATACCCTGATGGTAGTCCAGCAAAGTCTGATCGGTTGGATTGTAATAGAGCGCATTGATGGTGAAATCCCTACGTGCAGCATCTTCTGCCTGAGTGCCGAAAGTATTGTCGCTCAGCAGACGGCCAGATGCATCCACCTCGGCGGGCTTCTGGGAACTGCCTCGGAAAGTCGTCACCTCAAACAGGTCATCCCGCCCCATGCGGACATGAACAATCTGGAAACGGCGGCCGATTAGGAAAGCGCGGCGGAAAAGTCGGCGAACCTGTTCAGGAGTCGCATCGGTTGCGACATCGAAATCCTTTGGCTTTTCACCCAGCATCAAGTCACGTACAGCTCCACCGACAATAAAGGCTGCATAACCAGCCTGCTGCAGGGTACTCACGACACGGGTGGCATTCTTGGAAACAAGAGCAGGATCAATGCCGTGCTCATGTACCTGAAGGATAGCCGGTGCATGGCCCATAACAGGGGAATCCCCTCTCTTTTTCGGTTCAGTAACCGGTTTTCCTGAAGAGATGCCAAAAATCTTTTTGAGAAAATCAATCATTGAACAAATACAGTAAATCCCATCCTCTTGCCTGCGCATAGGTTCTCAGACGGTCGTTCGGATTGGCTGCAACAGGATGTTTTACCTTTGACAGCAGTGGAATATCGCGGTCTGAGTCACTGTAAAACCAGCTTTCTGCAAAATGGTCAAAAGACAGTCCCATAGATGCCAGCCATTTTTCAGTATGCTCGATTTTACCCTCTCCTGAAGTCGGTGTACCAACCAGATTGCCTGTCAACTGGCCGTCAGGGGTTTCTTCAGGAATAGCGGCAATCAGGTGTTTCACACCGAAAGCCTCTGCAATCGGTTCCGTCACAAACCGATTCGTTGCCGTTACAATGGCCGTCAGATGTCCTCTGTCAAGATGACTGTTGACTAATCCCTGAGCAGCTGGCAGGATGTTTGGTAAAATGACCTCCTCCATATACTGCCTGCGCCAGGCATCCAACTGTTTCCGTGGAATTCCTTTCAGTTCTCCCAAGGCAAATGCCAAGTATTCAGCAGGATCCAGTGTTCCAGCAATATATTGGTCAAAGAACAACTGGTTTTTCTTTTCATAAGTATCTTTATCTACAGCACCGATACGGACGATGAACTGTCCCCACTCGTAATCGGAATCAATCGGCAGTAGGGTATTGTCAAGGTCAAACAAGGCAAGCGAATCAGTCATCTTTCAGTTCCAGTTTCTGTTTCAGCAGGTCATGCAGGAGCGGCAGGGTGACCGTGCGTTTCATCTGAAGAGAAAACCTGTCCAGTTCTGACAGAAGCTGCGACAGCGAATGCAGATCCCGTCGGTAATGGGTCAACAGCCAAGGCAGGACACCAGCAGACAGGTTGAGTCCTCTTTTCTGTGCCTGGGCAGCAAGCACCTGGAGCTTTTCTTCATCCGTCAGGCCTTGGATTTGGTAAACCAGTCCCCAGCAGAGCCGGCTTTGCAGATCATCCCTGAGGGGCAAAGTCATTGGGGCGCAGTTGCCGGCTGTGATAAAGTATGCCGTCTGGCTACTGCGTATCTGGTTGAACAGGTTGAAAGCAGCGATCTGCTTGGGAGATGACAGCCTTTCACAGTCATCCAGCAGATACAAGGAGACATCTGGGGAAAACGAAAAATCCCCCAAAGGAGAAGAGGGGGTAATATAGCGTGCCGGAGCTGCTTGGACCAGCGATTGCAGCAGATGTGTCTTGCCGGTTGCGGGTTCTCCCCATAGGTAGATGAAATGGTCAGCAGACCTACGGTCGGCCATGGCATTGAGCTGCTGCAGGACTTCCGTATTCCGTCCCGTCACAAAATCCTGCAAAGATGGTGGCTGGGGAGTGCCAAGATCAAGAAGCAGCTGTGTTTGCATAATGCCCATCAGCCCTTGTAAAAATGGCTGGCGATATAAGCCTTCCGCAATCGCCGGAAAGCCACAGACAGGACGGCGGATGAAGGCAGCGCAATCAGAATACCGACAAACCCGAACAGCTGTCCGAAAGCCAACAGGGCGAAAATCACAATCAATGGATGCAGCTGAATCCTGTTGCCGACCAATTTGGGTGTCATGAACAGCCCATCGAAAGCATAACCGAAACCATAAATCGCCAGCAGGACAATCCACATGGTCATCCCTTCAAACTGCAGCAGGGTTGCAGCAGCAGCCAGCAGGATGCCGACACAGATGCCGACATAAGGGACAAATGCCATCATGCCAGTAATGATGCCAATGGGTACACCGACCGTATAGCCTGCCAGCGTCAATGCAACCGAATAATAGATGGACAGGATAATCATGACAGAAAGCTGTCCACGGAGATACTGCGCCAGCATGGTGCTGACCTCATTGGTGAAACCGATGATGGTCGGCACCCATCTGCGGGGGATCAACTCACGGAACTGTCGGGTGATGATATGCCAGTCCAGCAACAGGTAGATAAAGACAACAGGAATCAGGATGATATTCCATGCGATCGTGAAAATCGTTGACCAGCCTAGGCTGACCTTCCTCATCAACTGCTGCCAACCTTCATCGGATTTTGGTAAGAACTGTTCAAACAGCTGTTTCAGCAGAGAAGCCGTGTCCGGTGGCAGGACAATGCCGAATCTCCCAAGAAATTGGCTCAGCTCTGCATGCAGTTTTGCGAGAAAGACAGGCAGTTGGGCAGATAACAATGGCCATTCCGTCAGGACCAATGGCACAATGACCAGGATGATGGCAGTGATGACAGCGATTAGCAACAACAGAACAATCAGCACACCGACAAAACGTGGGACACGGTGTCTGCCGATATGGAACTTGCAGATACGTTCGACAATCGGGTCAAGTGCATAAGCCAGCACTCCCCCAGCAATGAAAGGAGTCAGAATCGGTCCCAGCAACCAGAGCAGGAGCACAAAGGCAATCCCGATACAGGTCCAAAGAGCAGCTTGACGTTGGTAAGGAGTCAATGAGAAAGCCATTCAGTCGTACTCGCGCAAGCAGTTTGTTAAAATAGTCATTATCGTTATTTTACGCCTAGCGGTGCATATATTATGAGTTCTTCAGCCAAACAGTCCCTTTCTTACCGCGATGCCGGTGTCGATATCGATGCTGGTGATGCGCTGGTCAACGCTATCAAACCCTTCGCCAAACGCACGATGCGGGATGGCGTTTTAGGTGGCATCGGTGGTTTCGGAGCCCTTTTCGAAATCAGCAAAAAATACCAGAATCCGGTTCTGGTGTCCGGTACAGACGGTGTCGGAACAAAACTCAAGCTGGCATTCCAGCTTAACCGCCATGATACGGTCGGTATCGACCTTGTGGCAATGAGTGTGAACGATATTCTTGTCCAGGGCGCAGAACCGTTGTTTTTTCTCGATTATTTCTCCTGTGGCAAACTGGATGTTGGAACAGCTTCCCGTGTCATCAAAGGAATTGCATCAGGCTGTGAACAGGCAGGTTGCGCCTTGATAGGCGGCGAAACCGCTGAAATGCCAGGGATGTATCCGGATGGAGAATATGACCTGGCAGGGTTCGCTGTTGGTGTGGCAGAAAAAGACCAGTTGATAGATGGAACCAAGATTGTGCCAGGTGACGTGGTCATCGGGCTGGCGTCTTCGGGCATTCATTCCAATGGTTATTCCTTGGTGCGCCGTATCATTGAGGTTGCCAAACCGGATCTGGATGCGGATTTCCATGGCAGATCTCTGGCAGATGCCCTGATGCAGCCGACCCGTATCTATGTGAAACCCCTGCTGAAATTGATGGCAGTCCTTGAAGTCAAGGGCATGGCGCATATCACAGGCGGTGGTCTAGTGGAAAATATCCCTCGGGTATTGCCGGGCAATGTTGTCGCAGAAATCCAGAAAAATGCCTGGGAAATGCCTCCCCTGTTCAGTTGGCTGCAGCAGCATGGCAATGTGGCAGAAGATGAAATGCATCGGGTCTTCAACTGCGGTATCGGCATGGCAGTAGTTGTTGCCAAGGAAAATGCGGAAAAAACTATCGCATTGCTCAGGGAAAACGGTGAAACCGTCTGGCAGATTGGTAGCATCCGCCAGCGTGCTGGCAGTGAAGCCCAGACAGTTGTCAGATAATCTGGCAGGCTGGAATAAAAACGGCATTCAGACCATGAATGCCGTTTATCTTATATAAGGATGGCGCATCCGGCGGGGATCGAACCCACAACCCCTGCCTTCGGAGGGCAGTACTCTATCCATTGAGCTACGGATGCAACCCAGAAAAATAATATTTTACCGCATCTGATGGAAAACATCTGCAATTTAATTCAAGATAATCTTATCTTGTATGGGGTGGGTTCTGGACAAAATATGCCTTGATTCCGTTCAGAATGGCATTGGCAACCGCCTCTTGATGGGTACCAGAATTAAGTTTTGTTTCTTCTTCAGGGTTGGAGATGAAAGCCGTCTCAACCAGGATACTCGGTATATCCGGTGCTTTCAGGACAGCAAAGGCTGCCTGTTCAACATAAGATTTGTGCAGAGAGTTGATTTTGCCCATCTCTTTCAGCACATGATTGGCCAGTTTCAGACTCTGCTTGATCTGGCCGGATACAGACATATCCACCAGCACACTGGCAACCTGGCTGTCCTGATGCTTGATATTGATGCCGCCAATCAGGTCAGAAGCGTTTTCCCTGTTGGCGAGAGTGCGGGCGGTTGCAGAGGAAGCCCCTTTCTCAGACAGGACAAAGACCGATGAACCATGTGCCACAGACGAGGTGGCGGCATCGGCATGGATAGAGATGAACAGGTCGGCTTTTGCTGTCCGTGCTTTCTTCGGACGGTTGCCGAGCGGGATGAAGAAATCGGCATTCCTGGTCATCAAGGCACGCATATTCGGCTGAGAATCAACAAGCCGTTTTAACCGTTTGCCAATCGACAAGACAACATCTTTCTCTTTAGAACCGTGATAGCCCAATGCCCCGGAATCTTCACCACCATGTCCAGGGTCAATGGCGATGGTGACTTTCCGGTTCAAGCTGACAGGTCCTGTCGGCGCTTTTGTTGTTGAAGAGGAGGATGCCGTCTGTCTTTGTTTGGACTTTTTCGATTGGCTGGCTGTTGCAGAAGCAGCTTTCCGTGCTGATTTCGGATAGACATCAAGAACCAGCCGGTATTTGTATTGAGAAACCGGGTCCAGCAAAAAGACCTGTGGGGAAACTGGTTGTCTCAGGTCAAAAACCAGTCGAACAGTTTCCTGATCAAACTGGGCGACCCGTGCACTCTTGATGAAAGGGTCATTGGGTTGGATACGTTCGCTGAGGCTTGTCAGCACATCATTCAACGGTGCATCCCTGATATCCATGACCAACCGGTTGGGATTGGACAGGAGGAAATGACGGTACTGGATGGTTCCATTATGTTCAATCGTCACCCGTGAATTGTCTTCAGAAGGCCAAGAACGTACAGCAACGATATTGCCAGCCTTCGCGGTAGAAAGCAGCAGCATGCAAAACAGCATCAGCAGGGCTGACAGAAAAAAGAGGCAACGGCTGGCATACCGTATTTGATGGGTGTTCATAGGATCTGATCAGGGGTGACAAGTTTGTTCAGACAGGCTTCACCTTTAGGCGAGGCGGATGATACAGTGGCTTTCCGTCCCTCCTCATGCAAAGAAAGGGAGACAATGATGTCAGGCGGTTCCAGCAAAGCACCTGCATTCTCCGCCCATTCAATGACCTGGATGGTCGAACCATTGAAAGATTCCCGAAAACCGGCATCCAAGAATTCTTCTGCACATCCCATCCGGTAAAGGTCAAAATGAAGCAGTTCTACCGTTTCATTACCGAGCGTGACGGGATAAGCTTCGGCAAGCGTGTAAGTTGGACTTTTGACCCTGCCTTGATAGCCTGTTGCACGCAGCAACGCACGGGTCAAGGTCGTCTTGCCTGCTCCCAACCCACCTTTCAGATGAATGCAGAGACCTTTTTCAAGGATGCCTGCCAAGGCACTACCCAAGGCGCAGGTATCGGTTTCATCCTTCAAGTAAAATGTCAATGGCACCCTATCGGTGGGACTGGCAATGGTCACTGGGATTTTCCTTTGAAAACATTTCACCGTTATAGTATCAAGATTGGATGCGGATTTGGATGGGAAAGCGCGTAATCGCATGGAATCAGACAGGAAATTAAGCAGATTAGTGGAAAAAATGCGGGTTTGGGCAACAGAACTCGGATTTGCTGAACTGCGGGTGTCAGATGTCCAGATTGACGGTGCAGAAGAACGGCTGACCCATTGGCTGTCAGCAGGCTACCATGGCGAGATGCACTATATGGCGGCACATGGTCTGAAAAGATGCCATCCGGATCAGGTTGTCCCTGGAACCGTCCGCGTGGTTTCCGTCCGCATGGATTACCTGCCTGGCAACGGACCACAGGTAATGGCAAACGAAAGACAGATGGCATCGAAACCAGCCATGGCACGGGTTTCGCTGTATGCCAGAGGACGGGATTACCATCGGACCCTGCGTTCACGGCTTCAGGCTTTGGCATCCAGGATTGAAACAGATTATGGCCCCTATCACTACCGTGTGTTTACAGATTCAGCACCGGTGATGGAAGTTGCCCTGGCAGAGCAGGCGGGTATCGGCTGGCGGGGAAAAAATGACCTGCTTGTCAGCCGTCAGGCAGGTACCTTCTTTTTCCTGGGAGAAATCTTGGTTGACCTGCCATTGCCAGTGGATGTCCCGGCAGCCAGCCATTGCGGAGGCTGTCGCCGGTGTCTGCAAAGTTGTCCGACAGGTGCGATTATTGCACCAAGGACAGTGGATGCCAGACGGTGCATCTCCTATCTGACAATTGAATTGCGGGGTAGCATTCCAGAAGGACTACGTCCCTTGATCGGGAACCGCATTTATGGTTGTGATGACTGCCAGCTCTGCTGTCCATGGAACCGGTTTGCCAAAACAGCGGTTGTTCCAGACTTTGCCGTTCGGCATCGACTTGATGATATTTCCCTGGTTGAGCTGGCATCATGGACAGAAGACATGTTCTATCAGCGGATGGCAGGAAGTCCGATACGGCGTATCGGTTACGAATGCTGGTGCCGCAACCTGGCCGTTGCGATGGGCAACGCGCTCGCCAGTTCAGAAAAAGATATTGACCGTTCGGCAATCCGGGTATCTTTGAATGCCATCAGGGCCACCACATCCGACATGGTGAGAGAACATATTGACTGGGCCTTGGCGCAGGGGCAGGACTGATGAGTCATCCATTCGAGGGAATACCAACGAAAAATGAAAACAACAGGCAGACAGCAGACAGACAGTCCATCGGTACTGGCAGTTTCAGACAGCAGACTGATTGATGAGTTCTGTGATGCCCTCTGGCTGGAAGATGGTCTGTCAGCAAACACCATCTCCTCATACCGGAATGATCTGATGCTGTTCGCACGCTGGCTTCATGCAGAGGCGGGGGGGATCGGTCTTGCCGAAGTCGGGCAGGTACAGTTGAACAGCTATTTCCTGGCGCGTCATGCCATCAGCAAGGCAACCTCTGCCAACCGTAGGCTGACTGTCCTGAAACGCTTTTATCAATATCAGGTAAGGCTGGGGCGGATAACGGTCAATCCCTGCAACAGGATGCATTCAGCCAAACAGCCCCAGCGTTTTCCGCATACATTGTCAGAAACGCAGGTTGATGCCCTGCTGGCAGCACCAGACAGCAGTACCCCATTGGGACTCCGTGACAGAACCATGATCGAGTTGATGTATGCGAGCGGTCTCCGGGTTTCAGAACTGACCGCTCTGAAATTGGATGCTGTCAGCCTGAACGAGGGGATTGTGCGGATCTTGGGCAAGGGCGGCAAGGCAAGGGTGGTGCCGTTTGGCGGACAGGCAGATAGTCTGATTCTCCGTTATATGACGGAAAGTCGTCCCACCATCTTGTCCGGCAAACAGTCAGATTACCTGTTCGTCACTTCACGGGGTACCTTGATGACCCGCCAGATGTTCTGGATACTGATCAAAAAATACGCCTTCAAGGCCGGCATCACCGACCCGATTTCTCCTCATACCCTGCGGCATGCCTTTGCCACTCATCTGCTGAACCATGGGGCTGACCTGCGGGTTGTGCAGCTGCTGTTAGGTCATGCGGATATCACAACAACCCAGATATATACCCATATCGCCCGCTACCGTCTGAAGCAACTCCATGCACAGCATCATCCCCGTGGAACCATGGGCGCCTTGGGAAACCTGTCGGAACAAAGAGAGACAAGCCGTTTGGCAGAAAGACAAGGAAAAAATGACAATGAATGACTGAAGCCAACACTTTTTTCCAAAAAGTGACAGAAATTATGCAAGATAAGGCATAATATCTGACTTATGGCTGGGAACCTCAGAAACCGTGCATGAGCGGAATCAAGAGCCTGACAGTTTGAAGAAAGATTATGTACACAGCATTATTCATCATTGCCGCCTACCTATTGGGATCTATCTCCTTTGCATTAGTGACCAGTAGACTGTTCGGCCTTGATGATCCCCGGACTTATGGATCAGGCAATCCCGGTGCAACCAATGTCTTGCGGACAGGCAACAAATTGGCGGCAGGACTGACCCTGTTGGGCGATGCGGCAAAAGGCTGGGTAGCGGTTTTCCTTGCGTCGTGGCTGGCAGTCCCATGCAGCATCAGCACACAGGGAGTGGCAGCTGTTGCCATAGCCGTGTTTATCGGCCATCTTTTTCCGGTCTTTGCCAGATTCCAGGGAGGGAAAGGGGTTGCGACCGGATTGGGAGTTCTGTTGGGCATCAATCCCATGCTGGGAGGCTTTGTCCTGCTGACCTGGCTGCTGGTGGCATTCCTGACCCGCTATTCTTCTCTATCTGCCTTGGTATCGGCGGGGCTTGCGCCAGTCTATTACGGATTGATGTTCCGGGTGGATGCCTTCTTCTATGCCATCTGCATCATCAGTGCATTGTTGATTTTCCGGCACCGAAAGAACATCATCAACCTGGTATCCGGCACAGAAACCAAGATTGGCAGCAAGAAAAAAGCCGTTTGACCATTTTCTTCCTGCCATCTGGTTTGTCAGTCAGCCAGAAGGTTAAATAGACCATATCAATGTTTATCAGTTTCCCTGAGATGCCGTACAATGTTGGCAACGTTATTTTCAGGTCATGTTATGAGCGCAGACAATCAGAACAACAGCACAGCAACCCCACAGCCGTCCAACTTCCTGAGGACCATCATTGAGTCTGACCTTGGCAAAGGTACTTACCAACGTCCAGGAATGCCGTCAGTCATCACCCGTTTCCCACCGGAACCCAACGGCTACCTGCATATCGGTCATGCCAAGTCCATCTGTCTGAACTTTGGTCTGGCAGAAGACTACAAAGGGCGTTGCCATCTGCGTTTCGACGACACCAACCCCACAAAAGAAGACCAGGAATTTGTCGATACCATCAAAGACAGTGTCCAATGGCTGGGCTTTTCCTGGGAACAGGATGGCGTCCCGTACCTGCATTTCGCCAGTGATTATTTTGATACCCTCTATGAGATGGCTTGTGGACTGATTGAAGCCGGACACGCCTACGTTGACAGCCAGTCACCGGAAGAAATGGCAAAAAACAGGGGGACATTCAACCAACCCGGCATCAATTCACCTTATCGTGATCGTCCAGCCGCTGAATCACTGGATCTGTTCCAACGCATGAAAGCCGGTGAATTTCCAGACGGCGCGCATGTCCTCCGTGCCAAGATTGACATGGCATCACCGAATATGAACATGCGTGATCCTGTCATCTACCGGATCCGCCATGCCGCTCATCACCGTACTGGAGACAAATGGAATATCTATCCGATGTACGACTACACCCATCCAATTTCGGATGCACTGGAAAAAATCACCCATTCCATCTGTACCTTGGAATTCCAAGATCATCGGCCATTCTATGATTGGATCCTCGAAAGGCTGACCGAAAAGACCATTTTGCCTGACGGACGGGATATCGGTGGTTTTCTGGAAAAGCCGTTGCCGCATCAGTATGAATTTGCCCGCCTGAACCTGACCTACACCATCACCAGCAAGCGTAAACTGCTCCAGCTGGTTGAAGAAAAGCGGGTCAATGGTTGGGACGATCCCCGTATGCCCACCATCGTTGGCATACGCCGTAGAGGATATACCCCGTCAGCCATCCGCTTATTCTGCGAAAGGATCGGTGTTGCAAAGGCAGACGGCTGGATCGACATCAGCACACTGGAAGGCAGCCTGCGGGATGACTTGGACCCCAAGGCACCCCGTGCTGCGGCTGTCCTGCATCCGTTGAAACTCATCATCGACAACTATCCAGAAGGGCAGGTTGAAACCTGTACCGCACCTGTCCATCCGCATTACCCGGAACGGGGTGAACGGCAGTTCAATTTCTCCCGTGAACTCTGGATTGAACAGGATGATTTCATGGCAGAACCCGTCAAAGGATACCGCCGCCTGTACCCTGGCAACCGGGTGCGCCTGCGTTGTGCTTACATCGTGGAATGTACTGGATTCGACAAAGATGCGGATGGCAATATCATTGCTGTTCATGCCAATTATCTGCCGGACAGCCGCAGCGGGACAGCAACCAGCCAGAACTACAAAGTTCGTGGCACCATCCATTGGGTCAGTGCCAGCGATGCTGTGCCTGCCGAAGTCCGTCTTTACGACCGCCTGTTTGCAGAAGCCATGCCAGATGCCAATGGCAAGGATTTCCTTGAAGCCCTCAACCCAGATTCGCTGCAAACCGTCAATGCCTATCTGGAACCCGGTCTGGCAAAAGCGGTACCTGGCGAAATCTATCAGTTTGAACGCCAGGGCTATTTCGTCGCAGACCTTGTTGACCATTCAGCAGGGAAACCCATCTTCAACCGTGCGGTGACATTGCGTGATTCTTGGTCGAAAGACCAGAAGAAAAGATAACCCTGAAACCGCTTGAAAGGAAATGACAGGCGGTAAGTCTGGCGTTTTTCATGGATGGAACAAAAGCCTGTTTATCGGAAATCCCCGTAAAACCCAGTCATTAGGTCTGGGATAAGGCCTACTGTCCTAATCAGGGGTATTCAGCTGTTCGATGTATTGCTGGATAATCGAAATGGGCGCACCGCCACAACTTTCTGCAAAGTAAGAAGGCGACCATAATGAATTTCCCCAGAGTTTCCGTCTGACTGAAGGATAATTCCTGCTTCTGATTAAACGGCTGGA